>JBDLUR010000193.1:0-5550 GCA_039805205.1 Bacteroidota bacterium | reverse complement strand
TGACTAGAACAGTATTTTCAGTGGTATTCATTTGTTTTTTTGCTTTAGCTGTTCAAGCTCAAAGAGGCATGCGTAACGTGATGATGTACAGTGACACCACCCGTTTGGGGGTACCCTTTGCCAAGGATCCACATGTTATCAGGTTTGGTGGAAGGTACCTGATGTACTATACCCTGCCAGCCCGTAAGGATAAAAACCATCCGATACAGGGATTGGGGATAGGTATTGCAGCGAGCACTGATCTCAGAAATTGGACAAAAATAGGGGAGATCAATCCCAAGGCAGAACCCGAGTTAAACGGACTCGCAGCGCCCTGCGCAATTGTTATTGACAACAGGGTGCACTTGTTTTACCAGACTTATGGTAATGGCCCTAAAGATGCCATTTGTCATGCTGTGTCTGATGATGGTATTGACTTTGTTAGGAATCCAACTAACCCGGTTTTTCGTCCAACTGGCGATTGGAATTGCGGTAGAGCAATTGATGCGGAAGTCTTTCCTTTTGGCGATAGGTACTTGCTTTTTTTTGCCACCCGTGATCCCGATTATAAAATTCAGATGCAGGGAGTGGCTTCGGCTCCATTGCAGACCAATTTCAACAGGGATCAGTGGACACAACTCACCGATGCACCAATCCTTAAGCCAGACTATCCCTGGGAAGGGCAGTGTGTGGAAGGCGCTTCAATTGTTGAAAAAAATGGCATTTTATATATGTTTTATGCAGGGGCATACAACAACAAGCCTCAGCAGATTGGCGTGGCCAAAAGTAAAGATGGCATTAAGTGGCAACGACTGTCTAACAAACCTTTTTTAACCAACGGTGATCCGGGAACCTGGAATTACAGCGAATCAGGGCATCCACATTTATTTAAGGATGACGACGGAAAAACGTATCTCTTTTATCAGGGAAACAAAGACAATGGTAAAACCTGGTACCTCTCAAACCGGCAAGTTAAATGGAATGATGGTGGTCCGGTTTTAGGAAGGTAAAAAAAAGTATTATGCGAGCTAATAACGGGTATTAAAAAATTTAATATTCTAATCTATATCTAATCCCGTTCTAAAAGTATTCTTAGCGTGCTGCATCACCTTTGTTATTCAACCACCCAGTCGAATAACAATTTGTTGTGAAAAGAATACTTGTACCAGTTGATTTTAGTGTAGAATCTCTTATAACGCTTAAGAAAGCACTTGATTTTCTTGGAGATGAACAGATTCACGTAGTGCTGCTTTATGGAGAACACCTTCCTGACTCAATAACCGAACTTCTTTTTTACTCTCCAGGTGAAAGACTTAAAAAATTAATTCCGCCTGCTTTTCATGAAGCACTAACTATCCTCAGGAACAGGTATGAGAAGCAACTGAATTCTTTAAAAATTGAATTATTTCATGGCACTAGTTTAAATGCTATGAAAAATTTTGTAGCAGGTTATAATATTGATCAGGTATTTATACCAGCAGAGTACACATTAAAGCCATTAAAGGGAGGGTTTAATCCATTAGGCATTATCAGGAGATTAGAAACTCCTGTTTTGAAAATGGAATGGACAAAAATGAACGTTTACGTTGATCCTCATAACCTTACTCATTTGTTCAATTAAATAATCAAATTCTTTATATGCTTAGTAGAAAATTTCCAACTACTCCGTTATCCCGGTTAAAATTATTTTTTACGTTAAATGATGCACGTTGGGAAGACCTCACCAGAGATAACTGGGTTAAGACAGTTTACCAGGATTTGAGTGCAGGGCTAATTGTTGCTATGACTGCAATACCAATGGCCATGGGATTTGCCATGGCAATGGGTATGAGGCCCGAGCATGGTATCATTGCTGGTGCATTGGCATGTTTGATTGGTAGAACATTTGGCGGTTCCAAGTATCAGGTATATGGGCCAACCGCAGCATTTATTCCAGTTATAGCAAGCTTAATCGCCAAATACGGACCAGCAAATGGTGGTCAGTTTGAACAGGCGCATGGTTTTCTGGTGCTTGTTTCAATTATATCGGGTGTATTACTTATTATTATGGGTATTTTTGGTATTGGTAAATATGCTAAACTTGTACCCAACTCAATTATAGTTGGATTTACTGTAGGTATTGCGATTTCCATTGGCCTAACAAATTTTGAGGATATCCTTGGCGTTGAAAATTTCAGCGATTTCCTTGGTCAGGATGAAGATATTAAGGGTGGCCTGATTCATAACCTTACTTATGCATTCAACCACCTAAACATCATCAATATATGGTCTGTTTTACTTGGTATTCTGACATTTGTACTTTCCAAATACCTTTTAAAGATCTCTATATTTATCCCAGGACCCGTAATTGCTATGGGCTCAGTAACATTTATTTCAGCTGTATTTCTCCAGGATCAAAATATTACCATTGTTAAAGACCTATACGGATCTATCCCCAATAATTTTTTCAAGCTTCAGTTGCCATTTTTACCAGATCTCAATGGAGATGTAGTTTTTGACCTCTTTTATTATGTTGCTGCAATAGTTTTTGTATCAGGTGTAGAAAGTGTTTTGTGTTCTTCCATGGCAGACAGAATGGCAAATAATACAAGGACACCTTTTAATCCCGATAAAGAATTTTTCGGGCAAGGTTTGGTCCAGATTGTTACCCCCCTGATACAAGGCTTTCCATGTACAGGTGCATTGGCACGAACTGCTACAAGTATCAAGGCAGGGGCCAAAACACCACTTGCTGGCTATTTCAAATCTGTTTTGAAACTTATCCTAGCATTTTATCTGGCGCAATATCTTGAGCTTGTACCAATGGCATGTATTGGAGGGATATTGGTTTGGGTTGCTTCAAATATGATCAAGCCAGCTGAAATTAGTGAAATCAAGAAGCATGGTAAATTTGAATTTTCGATGATGATTTACACAGCTGTAATGGTTCCCATGACAGATTTTCTTACAGGCGTACTTTCTGCTTTGATTATTTACGCTATTGTTAAGTTTGTTTATAAGAGAAAAAAATCTGCATTCACAAATTAATAATATTGGTAACACAAATAGAATTTTTTACGATATTGCTGTATATACTGCAAAGAATAATTTTTCTGATTCGGAAAGTAGAAAAATTGTTCTCATGAAATGAAGAAAATATTATTAATAGAAGATGAAATCAATGTAGTTAGCTTCATAAAAAAAGGGCTAACAGAAGAAAATTTTGACATATCTGTAGCATTAAATGGAGAGATTGGTCATCAGATGGCTTCGGAAAATTACTACGATTTGATTTTGCTTGATATCATGCTACCTGATAAGAATGGGATTGAACTTTGTAAGGAAATTCGCAGTCAAGCGCGCCGAACACCAATCCTTTTTCTGACTGCATTAAACACAGCAGATAATATTGCATTGGGTCTTAATGTTGGCGGTGATGATTATCTGGTAAAGCCATTTAAGTTCGTTGAATTAATAGCCCGCATAAATGCCCTTATTCGCAGAAGTAACAATGACAATCACCATCCTCAAATAAGCCGAAGAAATATTTTCAGGATTGATTCTTTGGTGATTGATGATGATGCAAAATCTGTAGAGCGAAACGGTGATTCAATCTCACTTACAGCTACAGAATATAGACTCCTGATGGTACTTGTCAAAAATAAAGGAAGGGTTATGTCTCGAATGGATTTACTCGAAAGTGTCTGGGATATTAACTTTAATCTCGAAACTAATGTGGTTGATGTATATATCAATTATTTGAGAAAAAAAATTGATAATAAATATGAACCCAAAATTATTCGTACCGTTGTTGGAATGGGGTATGTACTGAAAGATGAATGAAATCACAGAATAAAATAGCGCTCTTACTTATTTCTTCAAATCTCCTGATTGTTTTATTTTTTGGGGGCTGTATTTATATTTTCTTATACAATTATTCTTTTGAAGATTTTTATAAGCGCTTAAAAACCCGAGCAACAATTGCAGCTCAGTATAAATTTGATTCCGATAGGGTAAGTGCTGAGTCGTTTAAGAGTATTCGGGAAAAACATTTTGAAAAACTTGAGCAGGAAAAGGAATACTTTATTAAATATGAAGATAGTGTTAGTGTAGAAAAATTATCACGAGTTACAAAATTCCAAAGATCATTTCTGGAATCAATTCTCAGAAATAATGTGGGATATGATAATTTAGATAATGTATTTTATGCGGGCATTCGCTACAAAAAATTTAATAATCAGTACTTGGTTATTGTTTCAGCTAAAAATTATTTTGCATCTCATCATCTTGCATTTATCAGGAATATTATAATTATTTCTGTTTTTTTGTTTATTACAATAAGTACGTATTTGTCTTTCTATTTTTCTAAAAAAATATTTCAACCAATAAAGAGTATTACTGAAAAAGTAAAGCGAATCAGTTCAGAGAATATTCACTTGAGGATTGAGGCAAAGGATCATGATAAGGAATTGAGCCAGTTAATATCAACTTTTAATGATTTGTTGAACAGATTAGAAACAACTTTTGCTATTCAGAATAATTTTATCAGCAATGCTTCTCATGAGTTTAGTACTCCACTTACTGCCATTATGGGAGAGGCAGAAGTTATGCTGATGAAAGATCGCACCATAGAAGAATATAAGTTTTCTTTGAGTAATATTTTGGAACAAAGCGATCGTTTAAATGAAATCACTAGAACTTTGTTAATCCTTGCTGAAACTGGTTATAGTACTAAAATCATTGATACAGAAATACTCAGATCGGATGAGTTAGTATGGGAGGCTAAGAATATAGTAAACAAACTTAATCCACATAATCATATTCAGGTGGATATGAGTTTATTACCAGATAATCCTAAAAAACTTAAAATACATGGTAATAAATCATTGCTTATTGTTGCCATCACCAATATACTAACCAATGCTTGTAAATATTCAAACAATAAAAATGTTGTTATAAGTTTAGCATCCAGTGATGAGTATGTTTTTATTGTAGTAAAAGATTGTGGTATTGGAATACCCGATTCTGAAATGCCATTTATTTATGATCCATTCTTCAGAGCTTCAAATACACACAAGTATGAAGGTTATGGTATAGGTCTCCCATTGTGTAGAAATATCATAAAGTTACATAAGGGGTCACTTACCATAAATTCAAAAATAGCCATTGGCACTTCTGTGGAAATCAAATTACAGCAGGCAATCATTGCTTCCTGATAATACTGTTTTGTTTCAGTGGCGATGGTTGAAATTATTTAAAAATTTGCAATCAGCATATCGCTGTTTTTTAGTTTACTTGATTGCAGCAGCGGACTAATATTTGCATGAATTTGTTCCGATAATGCCTCAATTAACCTGAGTTTTGCGTATGGGCGATAATAGATTATACTTATTTCGCGAACGGGAAAAGGTTTCATAAAATCACGAACATTTTGTTTTTTTTCTATGCATAAATCATGGTAATAGAGTTCCGGAATAAGTGTCAACCCTTTCATTTGGTCAACTATATTCAATAAACTTTCAAATGAATTGGGTTGAAATGATAAGTTACTATTCATCTTTTTTGAGTTCAAAGAACAAAAGTTAATGACCT
>JBDLUR010000192.1:0-16692 GCA_039805205.1 Bacteroidota bacterium | reverse complement strand
TCTATCGCAACGATTGCTCCTAATTTATTTTTGAGCAACCGTTCAGCCAAGACTTGAACATCAATATCGATATACGTATTTAAATTTCTTCCAGCGATGGCTATTGAATCATAGAGCCCTTTTTCATAGGATCCCACTATCCTATTTTTATTGTCTTTAATTTGATAGCGAACACCTCGTTGACCCATTAAAATATTTTCGTAATACCTTTCCAATCCACTCAAACCCATGTAATCACCCATTTGGTAATAATAGTTGGTACGTTTTAGGATATTGGAATCCACCTCGCCAACATAGCCTAAAATATGAGCTGCAGCTTTGAAAGGATATGAGCGTATCGGACGTTCCTGTAAAAAGAAGCCTGGCTCAAATCGAAAAATATTTTCCTGCAACTGAACAAAAGTCTCGATCGCTAAGGAGCCTTCAAAAACTGAAGGTCTGTACCTTCCATTTTTAACGATAGCACCCACAACTCGGTCTTTAAAATCTTCTACGCTAATGTTCAAGATCTTACAAAGTCCAGATGTATCCATCCCCTTGAGCTGAGTTGGATTGATCATCAAGTCATAGGTAAGTGTATTTTCTAAAATGGATTTCCCTTTTCGATCAAAAATAATTCCACGATCGGGGTAGATAATTTTCTTACTGACTGCATTATCTAGGGCCAACAAATCATATTTCTTAGAACCCAGTTGCAAAAAAAGCAAACGAAGCACCAGCACAATAAATGCTAGTAGAAAGAGGATACGGATGAAGTTTTGTCGCGACTGGTTAAATGCAGGCATTGTTTACACACAATTTCATTGCAAAATTAAGCAATTGAAACGTTAACGTGTTCGGGTATTTCTATTGAATAATAGGTCGGCAATCATGATAAGTAATAAACTCACAATTGTTGTCCCAATCAGTTTTCCACTGAAATAGAAAAAGCTACCAAACTGAAGCCATTCTAGCAGTATCAAATAGAAATGATGAATCAGTGTCATGATGATTATATAGGTCATATATGGGACCTGTCCCATTGTCTTTCTTGTAGGCTCCTCATTACCCCATTCAGTAGCTTCTTTAGGCAACAACAACTGAATGAATGGTGGTCTTATGTAGGCAATTAAGACACAAGCAGCCAAATGCAGTCCGGGTGTTTTATAAAACATGTCAGTAATATAACCGACTGTAAAAGCAACAAACAACAAGGTTGTTCGGGTAATTTTAAAAGGCAACCAAAGAATAAAAACAAAATAAAAATAGGGTACAATAAATTGATGAAGAGGCGGTACGTTATTCAGTACAAATAACTGGACAGCCATGATGATGATTAAACGGATGATATTTTTTACTACAAGATTCATTCTTTATTCATCTTCCTTTTTAATGCTTCCATTTCATCTTCTAATTTATTCTTCACAGCATAGGCATGTTGCACATTATAAAAATTAACTGCTGTCTTCACAAGGAGAATATAGGTGTTTGTTTCTTGATCCTGTTCAACTTCATGAACAATACCAATAGGGAGCCCGGGAGGGAATTTATCTGAATATGGACTAGAAACAACGGTATCCCCTTTTTTAACTACTACTGTCTTAGGTATCTTAGTTAAAACTAGATAGCGTGGATCTTTCCCATCCCAACTGATTTCACCCAATCCACTACCTTTCTTTAATGTAGCAATAACTTTTGACTGACGATTGAGAAGACTCATCACCAGCGACATATTTTCAGAAACATGTACAATGGTACCAATTACACCATCCATGCCTACTACAGCCATATTGGGTTGCAGACCCTGATTACTACCCCTGTGTAATACCATATAATTTTGTTGCAAGAAAACAGAGTTAGAAATTACTTTAGCCGACAAATATTGGTACTGTCTGTATTGTTTGATTGAGTCTAACCTAAATGTATCAGTCACTATCTCCATCGCACTATCAGGCAACAATGTACCACTGGGTAACAAGGAAAGTAGTTTAGCATTTTGTTCCCTGAGTTTTTGATTCTGCTCACTCAGCGATAAAAATTCCTCAGCCTTATCCACTCGTTTGTTGATGTTGCCTGCCACTTCATTGGTCACCATTCCCATCACGGTATTATGGAACCTGTTATCAGTAAACAACATGGACAATGCCATGATTTGCATCACCAAAAAAATAATGAAAACAGAATAGCGCCTAAGAAATAAAAAAACGTTACGCATGGAGAACCTGCTCCTTGTGTTTTTTTATCCAGATCATCTCATGATGAAAGGGAAATTCGAATAATTTTTTAATGCAATTCCAGTACCGCGCACCACACTCTTTAGTGGATCTTCTGCTACATGAACTGGTAACTTGATTTTTTGAGCTAGGCGTTTGTCTAACCCTCTCAACAAAGAACCACCACCAGTGATGTACAATCCTCTTCTGTAAATATCGGCAGCAAGTTCAGGAGGAGTTGTTTCCAAAGCCTTAAGAATTGCCTCTTCAATTTTAAAGATAGATTTATCTAGTGCTTCAGCAATTTCTTGATAGCTAACCATGATTTGTTTTGGAATACCAGTCACCAAATCACGACCATTTACTGGCATATCATCTGGTGGATTATCTAAATCCTTCATGGCCGCACCAACATGTATTTTAATTTGCTCTGCAGTTCTTTCGCCAATAAGCAAACTATGGTAACGACGCAATGCTTCCATGATGTCTGCAGTAAACTCATCACCTGCAATCCTGATGGATTGATCACAAACAATTCCTGCTAATGCAATAACAGTAATGCCTGTGGTACCACCACCAATATCAATAATCATATTTCCGATTGGCTCGGTAACATCAATACCAATACCCAGTGCAGCAGCCATTGGCTCATGAATCAAATAAACTTCTTTTGCACCAGCTTGTTCAGCACTATCACGTACCGCTCTTTTTTCAACTTCAGTAATACTTGATGGAATACAAATCATCATTTTCCAACTAGGAGGAAACAAAGGCTTTTTAGGATAGATTAATTTAATCATTTCCCTGATCATCAATTCCGCTGCGTTGAAGTCGGCTATCACACCATCCTTTAAAGGACGAACAGTCCTGATACTTTCATGCGTTTTTTCATGCATCAACAAAGCCTTCTTTCCCACCGCTAATAATTGCTTTGGATTGTTTCTGTCCAATGCTACTATTGAAGGCTCATTAACTACTATTTCATCATTGTGAATAATCAATGTATTGGCTGTGCCTAGGTCGATGGCTATATCTTGTGTAAACCAGGAGAATAATCCCATGTTGTCAGTTTTAAGTCCCTACAAATTTCAATCAAATAACCCAATAAACAATCAGGTTTTTCAGCCTTAACTTAATTTTTGAATTCATAGCCAATATCCCTGCGGAAGGCCATTCCCTCAAATTCAATTTTCTCAATAGCCTCTATTGATGATGCCACTGCATCTGCTATTGATTTACCATAAGAAGTTACAGCAGCTACTCTCCCTCCACTGGTTTCAAGTTCACCATTTTTTGCACTGATTCCTGCAAAGAAAATTTCTGTACCCTCGTTATATGTAGCTGTTAATCCGTCTATTTTTTTACCCTTTTCAAAATCACCAGGATATCCTCCACTCACCAAAACCACGGTTGCTGCAGCTCTTTGATCAATATGTACCTGAGCACCTTCAAGTTCGCCTTTTTCCATTTTCAACATCAACTCTACCAAATCCGAACTCAATCTTGGCATAACCACCTCTGTTTCAGGATCACCCATTCTGCAGTTATATTCAATCACAAATGGCTCACCACCAACATTGATCAAGCCAAAAAACACAAATCCTTTGTACACCAATCCTTCCTTGTAGAGCCCGTCAATAGTGGGTTTCACCACTTGTTGCACAACTTTATCCATGAAGGCGGCATCGGCAAAAGGAACGGGACTAACCGCACCCATTCCACCTGTATTAGGACCTTCATCACCCTCTCCGATGCGCTTATAATCCTTGGCTTCAGGCAACAAAACATAATGTTGACCATCAGTAAGTGCAAATACACTCAATTCAACACCTGTCAGAAATTGCTCTACTACCACACGCTCGCTTGCTTTACCAAAACGAGCCTCCTGAATCATATCTTCAAATGTGGCAATCGCTTCTTCTGTGGTCTGTGCAATCACCACGCCTTTACCAGCAGCCAGTCCGTCTGCCTTCAACACAATTGGCAGGCTATGTGCTTGCAAATAAGCTATCCCTTCAGCATAATTTTCCTTTGTAAACTCTTTGTATTGGGCCGTAGGTATGCCATTTCGATCCATAAAAGCTTTGGCAAACGCCTTACTCCCTTCCAACTGTGCTGCTTTTGCAGATGGACCTACTACCACGATATGTGATAGTGCAGGATCCATTTTAAAGTAATCATAGACCCCATTTACCAATGGATCTTCAGGACCCACCACTAGCATTTCCACCTTCTTTTCGGTACAGAAATCTGCCAAAGCAGCAAAATCATTGACGCCTATAGCCACGTTTTCCCCGCATTTTGCTGTGCCTGGATTTCCTGGAGCAATGTATAATTGAGAGCAAAGTTTACTCTGACTGATTTTCCATGCCATGGCATGTTCTCTACCACCTGAACCTAGAAGAAGAATATTCATAAAGGAAAAATGATTGTGTGACGAAAAGCTGCTCGCGAAGATACAAATTGCTTATTTTAGGACGATCAATAAACATAGACCCATGTCAACCAACCAAAATCAATCGCATCCAAAAGGCCTCTACGTACTTTTTGCAACTGAAATGTGGGAACGTTTCAACTTTTACGGGATGAGGGCTATCCTAGTGCTTTTCATGACAAAAGCATTGTTATTTTCTAAAGACTTTTCATCTCAACTCTATGGCGGATATACCAGTCTTATCTATCTAACACCCTTGATTGGAGGCTATTTTGCCGATAGGTTCTGGGGTAATCAACGCTCCATTATTGTTGGTGGCTTGGTGATGGCTATTGGAGAGTTTATACTTTTTTTCTGTGGAAGTACATTCAGTACCAATCCTGAACTTTCTACCTTATTGTTCTTTAGTGGACTTGGTTTCATGATTGCTGGTAATGGGTTTTTCAAGCCAAATATTTCCGCTTTAGTGGGACAACTCTATCCCAAGGGGGATCGCAGAATTGATGCCGCTTACACCATTTTCTACATGGGTATCAATGTTGGTGGTGCATTAGGGCCATTCATCTGCGGATTGGTAGGTGATACCGGAAATCCTGCCGATTTTAAATGGGCGTTTATGGCGGGTGGCATTGGTATGCTTTTGAGTGTATTGACTCAAGTTTTGTACCACAAAAAATATGTAGTTGGACCAGACCTTAAAATATTAGGTGAAGTGCCTTCAACCGCTCCAGCCTACAGCAAAAATCCAATTTTCGGTCTAGTTGTTTTCTTCTTACTGATTGGTGTTGCTACCACTCTTTTGTATTTGGACTCCGGTCTTGGTCAAATTCAACACTTGGGTTTTAATATTGGTAGCATCAATATCTCCACTGCCCTATTTACAAATATTGTCTTTTTGCTAGTAGCATGTATTTTAATCATTGCAATTATCATATTCACCGACAAAACCCTTACCAAGCTTGAAAAAAGCAAGGTAGCTGTAATTTTTACCGTCTCCTTTTTTGTGGTCTTTTTCTGGAGCGCCTATGAACAAGCAGGCGCATCACTTACTTTCTTTGCGGATGAGCAGACCAATCGCGACTTAGGTTTCTTTGTAGTTCCAGCAAGCTTCTTCGCATCACTTAACTCCATATTTGTGGTAAGTTTTGCTCCCATTTTTGCTTGGTTGTGGGTGAAGTTGGGAAAGTTGGATCCTTCATCTCCAACTAAAATGGCATGGGGACTCCTTTTACTTGCGTTAGGTTATTTGTGGATTGCATTTGGTGTGAAAGATGTTCAACCTGGGATTAAAGTCAGCATGATTTGGCTTGTTGGTATGTACGCCTTGCATACAGCAGGTGAGCTTTGTCTTTCACCTATCGGACTATCACTTGTAAATAAACTTGCCCCAGTAAAATTTGCTTCAATGCTAATGGCCGTTTGGTTTACAGCAAATGCCTTTGCCAACTATTTGGCAGGTGCTTTGAGTAAACTCTATCCAGAAGAAGGCAAGGCAAAGTTTATCCTAGGCTATCCCATTGAAAATAATTATTCATTCTTCATGGTATTTGTAGTGATGTCTGGCATTGCGGCATTCATTCTCTTTTTCCTTTCCAGAAAACTACAGAACTTGATGAAGGATTAACCCAGTTTCAAATTCAACCATATGTCTGAAAAAAAATTTGTGCCTTTCATCGCACCTGAAACTGTAATGAAAGAGTTCACACTAAAGGCTGTGATCACTGGTGCTGCCTTTGGTATCATATTTGGTGCTGCAACTGTATACCTGGCTCTCAAAGCGGGTTTGACTGTTTCTGCATCGATACCCATAGCCGTTATGTCGATTGCCTTGAGTAAACTATTTCTCAAAACAACTATCCTAGAAAACAACATCATCCAAACAACTGGATCAGCTGGAGAAAGCATAGCTGCTGGTGTTGTATTTACCTTGCCTGGATTTTTATTCTTAAGTGAAAGCAGCAGTGCTGATTACTTCAATTACATCACTATTCTCATCCTTGCAGTATTTGGCGGCATGTTGGGTACACTGATGATGATTCCATTGAGAAGTGCCTTGATTGTAAAAGAACATGAAACACTTCCCTATCCGGAAGGAACGGCTTGTGCTTCAGTATTGAAAGCAGGTGAGAAAGGTGGAAATTTTGCGAAGACAGCTTTTGCGGGGCTTGGACTTGCAACTGTTTATGCTTTCCTTCAAAAGATATTTCATGTTGTTGCAGAGACACCTTCGTTCATGACTGCACAAGCCAACAAGTATTTGCCATCAGCCAAAATCAGTGGTGAAATCACTCCAGAATACCTTGGTGTTGGATATATTATTGGTCCGAAAATTGCAGGTGTACTTGTTGCAGGTAGTGTACTCACTTGGTTTGTATTTAATCCATTGCTGGCAACTGTTGTACCTGGTGATGTGATTGCAGCACAATTGGTCAAGTTGGGCTATTTGCAAGATCTACAAACTGCAGGGGGACCAGGAGGATGGGATCCCGTAACCCATCAATTCAATGATTATGCAGTTGCCATTTATCGCGCATTTGTAAGACAAATAGGTGCTGGAGCTGTTGCAGCAGGTGGATTTATTACCCTCATCAAAACCATCCCAACCATCATCTCATCTTTCAAAGGAAGTTTGAGCAGCATACGTGCAGAAAAAACAGAAAACGCAACCATCAAAAGAACCGATAGAGATCTTTCAGTCAAGATAGTTTTATGGGGAAGCTTAGGATTGATTCTATTAATGACCATCATGCCTCAAATACCCGGCGATGGCGTGCTAAGCAAATTATTGATTGGTGTATTGGTGGTATTGTTTGGCGCATTCTTTGTGACTGTTTCTTCTAGAATTGTAGGTTTGATTGGCTCATCCAATAATCCTATTTCAGGTATGACAATTGCCACTATAATGGGCACCTGTCTTGTATTTATAGCTGTCGGTTGGACAGGAAAATTATACGAACCAATGGCACTCGTGGTTGGTGGTATGATCTGCATCGCTGCAGCCAATGCAGGTGCTACATCACAAGACCTAAAAACAGGTTATATCCTTGGCGCAACACCACGCGCTCAACAAATTTCTTTATTCATTGGCGCGATTGTTTCATCGATTGCGATTGGATTTACCATCAAAGTATTGGATACGCCAACACAAGAAATGATTTCATCTGGAATCAATCATGCTATTGGTACTGATAAATATGCAGCACCTCAAGCAACGCTGATGGCTACGTTAATAAAGGGGATTTTATCTTTCAACCTCGATTGGCAATTTGTTTTAGTAGGTGTTGCAATAGCTGTGGTAATGGAACTTTGTGGCATTAAGGCACTAAGTTTTGCGATTGGTATTTATTTACCATTATCCACTACCCTTCCTATATTCATTGGTGGCGCTATTCGTGGCATAATCGATAACAAACACAAATCAAAAGACGCAAACGAGGAAGAAGATTTGAGAAAAGGAAACCTGTTTGCAACTGGGCTAGTAGCAGGTGGTGCCATTGCAGGCGTTATTGTAGCTTTCCTTTCTGCCAACGAAACCATTGCGGCTAAATTGAATCTGTTGAATATGGAGCACGCAATTACTGCTGCTTTGGGTGAACAAGGTTATTATTTATTAGGCACTTTACTCTTCTTTGTAATGGCCTTCATTTTATTTAGAATCGCCTCCAAACCTGAAGACAACGCTATAGAATAAATTTATTGTATGAATATAAGAGCATTAAAATTCGCTGCGCCTTTAAGCATTTATGTGCTTGCCTGGTTTGCGTTTCATGAAAAAGGATGGGTTATCACCTGGCCTATCCTATTTGCGTTTGCCTTTATTCCTATTGTTGAAATACTTTTTCCCGCTGCTGAAGAAAACATGAGTGATGCGGAAGAACAAATTGCAAAAGACGATAGGTTGTATGATCTATGGCTTTACTTGATTGTGCCACTTCAATACTATGCGCTCTATCTTTTCTTTACGTCAATTCAAGATCCAACATTAACTACACTAGAATTGATTGGAAGAGTGGTAGTGATGGGACTCCTTTGCGGAACATTTGGTATTAATGTTGGACATGAACTTGGACACAGAAGAAATCTTTATGAAAGAAATCTTGCAAAAGCTTTGTTATTGACTTCTCTATACATGCATTTTTATATTGAGCACAATAAAGGACATCATAAAAATGTATCGACCAAAGAAGATCCAAGTAGTGCAAGAAGAGGAGAAATAGTTTACTTGTTTTATTTCCGTTCAGTCATCATGGGATTTTTATCTGCATGGCATATTGCAGCTGATGAACAAAAGAAAAAAGGCAAGCCTGTATTGCATTTCAGCAATCAGATGATTCAATTCCAATTACTTCAACTTCTATTCATCACAGCTATTTACTTGTTCTTTGGCTGGATGGTATTGTTATCATTTTTCGTGGCTGCAACAATAGGTTTTCTTTTATTGGAGACAGTCAACTACATTGAGCATTACGGACTAGAAAGAAGGAAAACTGAAAAAGGATATGAGCGAGCAATGCCAGAACACAGCTGGAATAGCAGTCACGTTTTAGGTCGCCTTATTTTATTTGAATTATCTAGACACAGTGACCACCATTATTTAGCCAGCAGAAAATACCAAATTCTTCGTCACCATGATGAAGCACCTCAAATGCCAACAGGTTATCCTGGCATGGTCATACTATCACTTTTCCCACCATTGTGGTTTGCCATCATGAATAGGAGAATTGACCGCTATCACCAACAACATCAGCTGATGATGTCTGACCCGAAATAAGGCTGAAGCACTTTAGGTATCACTATACCTTCAGGTGTTTGGTAATTTTCCAACAAACTTGCAAGGATGCGTGGCAGCGCCAATGAACTTCCATTGAGTGAATGCAATAGTTGGGTTTTACCGTTTTCATCTTTGGTCCTGATCTTCATTCTATTGGTTTGGTAGGTCTCAAAATTAGAGACAGAACTCACTTCCAACCATCTTTCTTGTGCAGCACTGTATACCTCAAAATCATAAGTCATTGAAGAGGTGAATCCCATATCACCACCACACAACAACAAAATGCGATAAGGCAGTCCCAATTCTTGTAACAGCTTTTCTACATGCACAACCATTTCCTCTAAAATGCCGTAACTCGTTGAAGCTTCTGTAAGACAAACAACTTCAACTTTATCAAATTGATGCACCCTGTTCAACCCTCTTACATCTTTTCCAAAACTTCCTGCCTCTCTTCTGAAACAAGGTGTATAGGCCGTCATCTTGACTGGCAAAGCAGATGATGGAATAATTTCATCTCGGTAAATATTGGTCACAGGCACTTCGGCCGTTGGAATCAAATACAACTCATCTTCCCCGATATGATACATCTGACCTTCTTTATCAGGTAATTGACCAGTTCCAAAAGCAGATGCGGCATTTACCACATGTGGTGGTATGTATTCTGTATAACCAGCGGCTGTATTGTAATCTAAAAAATATTGGATCAAAGCTCTTTGCAACTTTGCACCCTTCCCTTTGTAAACAGGGAATCCACTTCCCGTTATTTTTACCCCTGTTTGAAAATCAACCAAATCATATTTGCTGATCAAATCCCAATGGGGCACTGCACCTTGGTGAAGTGTTGGAATAGTTCCTGCTTGTCTTACTACTTTATTGTCTTCTGCCGACTTACCTTCAGGAACTACATCAGCTGGTAAATTTGGCAGTCGATATAGTAATGTTTCTAGACTCTTTTCTGTTGTTGCCAGTTGTGCGGTAAATCCATCAATATTTTCTTTCAAGGCCGTTACTTCAGCTTTTTTCTGCTCTGCATCCTCTTTTTTACCTTGGGCCATTAAGGCACCAATTTCTTTAGAAGCAAGGTTGCGTTTAGCCAACAAGTCATCGGATTGTACTTGAAGACTCTTTCTTTGGTCGTCTAACTCAATTATTTTATCGACCAATTCCAATTCTTTGAAATGTTTCTTTTCCAAACCCTTCAATACCTTTTCTCTGTTATTACGGATATAAGCAACCTGAAGCATGCCTCTTGTTTTTTTGCAAAGATAAGCAATAGCCGGGGATGGCTTATGGAGTTGGATAATCTTGTTTAGATTTGCAGCATGAACGCAGCAGATGATTTACAATCAAGGTGGTGGAAACTAGAAGAGAAATTGATGGAGCGATTTGGCAAAAAGCCTGATATGGAATCAATTTTGTTCCTTATTGGTATCCAGGAGGTGAATGGAGCAGGCCACAAGTTTACCAAAGAGCAGAAACAGGACCTCATGCATATTGCAGTCTGTTCAGTTTTAATGCCCAGTGGCTATTATGAGCATGAGGGGTGGGACCAAGATGGATGGCCACATTTCAAGCAATTGAAGGAATACAAAGCCATGTCGCTTTTTGAACAAGAAAATTTGTTGAAAGACCATATCCTGTTTTATTTTTCACAAAACGAGTTTTTATGAGAAAGCTATCTACTGCCTTGATGTTTCTAGGAATCTTACTTGGGAGTATTATAGCAGTTGCTCAGCCGACTGTCAATGTTAGGAAAAGCGATTTGCAGAAGGATGTATTGATGGTTACTGATTCAGGCAATTTGATTCTTCGATTAAAAGATGAAACTCCCTTACATCGCGATAATTTCATTAAATTGGTTAAGTCGAAATACTACAATGATATCAGCTTTCATAGGGTAATTGCAGGATTCATGATTCAAGCAGGAGACGAGAAAACCAAACAAAAAGCTGATAGTTCCCGCTTCCTAAAATCATATACCCTTCCAGCTGAAATTTCTCCAGTCTTTTACCATAAAAAAGGAATGCTGGCTGCAGCAAGAATGGGGGACAATGTTAACCCAAAAAGGGAAAGTAGCGGAGTGCAGTTTTATATAGTTCAAGGCAAGGTATTTAATGACAAATCATTGGATTCTGTAGAAACATATAGATTGAATGGCAGAAAAATACCATCAGAACAAAGAGAGGTTTACAAAACCATTGGCGGAGCACCACATCTGGACCAGACTTATACCATTTTTGGTGAACTAGTTTACGGATTTGATGTTTTGGATAAAATCGCTCAAACCAAAACCAGTGGCCGACAAGGTGGCGACAAACCGGTTACTGATATTCGGATTAAAAAAGTAAAAATGATTCGCAGATACAGATAACAAATAATTACATCTGAAATTTAAATTACCAGCGTTTTAAATATTAACTTAAACTTGCAAAAAATAAGCATATGAATTTCCCTGAGCAATTGCGTTATACCAAAGAGCATGAATGGATTTCAATCGATGGCAATGTAGCTACCATCGGTATTACTGAATTTGCACAAGGCGAATTAGGTGATATCATTTATGTTGATATTGATAGCATCGGCAAAGACCTTTCTGCTGAAGCTGTATTTGGTACTGTAGAAGCAGTAAAAACTGTAAGTGATTTGTTTTTACCAGTTGCGGGAACCATTACTGAAAAAAACCCATTATTGGATAGTCAGCCTGAATTGGTAAACCAAGATCCTTATGGCGATGGCTGGATGGTAAAAATAACTTTAAAGGATCCTGCCGAAGTAGAAGCGCTCATGGATGCTGCTGCCTACCAGGCCTTGATTGGAGCCTAATCCAATGAAATTGTTAATCAACAACAAGCTATTGCCATTTATATGGACTGCTTGTGTATTCTATTTGCTGAGTTTTGATACCTCAAAGGCAAGTGATTCATCACTTTGGAAGTTACCAGGAATAGACAAGTTGATTCACCTCATCATTTTCCTCCTATTCGCTTATTTATGGGGGGTATTTTTCTTACAACATTCCCAGTTTGAGGAGAGAAAAGTGATTTTTTTTATCATCGTGGCTGGAAGTGGCTTTGGTATGGGAATGGAATTTTACCAGAAATTTTTCACCAACCGAAGCTTCTCCTATTGGGATGGAGTTGCTGATGCAGTAGGCACTATAGTAGGTGTTTGGTTGGCAAAAAAAAGCCCCTATGGACATAGGGGCCGTAACCAAAACTAACTGCTTATGAGAAAAACAACTATTGCTAATTAATTAGATGTCCTAACCACACCTTTTCCATTTCTATTTTCGTTAAAAGTTTCAAAAATTCAATTCCATTGTTCATTCACCACTCTACACAATATAGAGACGAATAGAAAGCATTAATGGTTGTTAAAGAGTCTTTAAAACCAGAAACTACTTTTTTACAGTAAATAGTCGAGAAAGAAATTGATTATGATTGGGTCAGCTTACTTGCATTTTCTGCAAACTGCAAGGCATCCACCAACTCCACAATATTACCATTCAGTACGTCTTGTAGATTGTAAAGCGTCAAGCCAATCCTGTGGTCTGTTACCCTACCTTGAGGAAAATTATAGGTCCTGATCTTAGCTGAACGATCACCCGTACTCACAAGACTTTTTCGGTGTCGGGCGATTTCATCTTCTTGTTTACGAACCTGTTCTTCATAGAGTTTGGTTCTCAAGGTTTGCATCGCCTTTTCTCTGTTACCCAACTGGGTTCTTTCGGTCTGACAAATAACGACCGTCCCGGTTGGAATATGGGTTAGCATTACTTTGGTCTCTACCTTATTTACGTTTTGTCCACCTGCACCCCCACTTCGTGAAGTCTCCATCTTTACATCCGCTTCTCTCAATTCAACATCCACCTCCTCTGCTTCAGGCATGACCGCTACCGTAGCAGCACTGGTATGCACCCTTCCACTTGCCTCGGTGTCAGGAACGCGTTGTACTCGGTGAACACCACTCTCAAATTTGAGTGTACCGTAAACATCATCACCAGACACCTCAAGCTGTACCTCTTTGTAGCCTCCCATTGTTCCCTCGTTCTCGTTGAGCAAGGCAGTCTTCCAGCCTTTGTTCTCACAAAAACGGATATACATCCGCAACAAATCGCCAGCAAATAAAGAAGCCTCATCACCACCAGTTCCTGCACGAATTTCCAAGATGGCATTCTTTTCATCTTGTGGATCTTTAGGGATGAGCATATTTCTAATCTGCTTCTCTAATTCTTCTTTTTGCGTTTCTAAATCAGCCGTCTCCATTTTTGCCAATTCTCTCAATTCATCATCATCACCCATTAAGGCTTCACGGTTGAACTCAAGATCAGACAACAACCTTCTATATTGGTTAGAAGCGACTACAATTTTTTCAAGACTCCTATACTCTTTGGACAACTGGCTAAAACGCTTGTTATCACTTACCACTTCAGGATTGGTAAGCGCTACCCCTATATCATCGAATTTGGCCTTAATGGCATCTAGTCTGTCCAGCATCTTGTTTTGAAAAAACTTCTAGTTTTAAATCTTTAATTTCGTTTGCAAAGTTAACTCATTTCAAGTGATGAAATACCGCAAGTTTAGCGCCGATAAGATTTTCAATGGATTTGAATTTTTCAACCATGAACATGTGCTGATTACAGACGAAAATGGACGCATTGAAGACCTAGTGCCACACACCGAGGCTGGAGATGATGTAGAAAAATTTTCCGGTATCCTTTCCCCGGGCTTTATCAATGCACATTGCCATCTTGAATTGAGCCATTTGAAAGATGTAATACCCCCTCACACTGGTCTAATTCCCTTTCTGCTTGATGTAGTTGGAAAAAGAGATTTTCCGATGGAGATTATACTCGACCGCATTGAAAAAGCAGAACAGGAGATGTACGATGATGGAATTGTAGCAGTAGGAGACATTGGAAATACAGCCAACACTTTATCAACCAAACTAAAAAGTAAAATCAAGTGGAATAATTTTGTTGAAGTCTTGAGTTTCAGTGATGAAATGTCTCCAGCAAGAATGCAACAATATGGAGATGTACTGCAAGCTTTTTTGGAAGCGGAAACACAACTCGAGAAAAACCATTTCAAATCTGCATTGGTTCCACATGCACCTTACACTATCAGTAATATCACATTCCAGGAAATCAATAAGCGCACTAGCAATGCGGTGATTTCGATGCATAATCAGGAGAACCCAGCTGAGGATGAGTTGTATAAAACAGGACAAGGAGCATATTTGCCTTTTTTAAAGATATTTGGATTTGATGCTTCTCCTTTTCCTGTAACTGGACAATCGGCATTAAGATCATGTTTGCCCCATTTCACTAACAAACAGCGTGTATTATTGGTGCACAATACTTTCATCCCTGAAGAGGATATTGATTTTGCCATCAACTATGCAAATCAATATTTAGATGGCATACATTTTTGTCTCTGCGTAAACGCGAATCTGTATATCGAAAACAAAATGCCTCCGATCAAAATGCTAATACAACATGGTGCAGCATTAACCTTGGGCACTGACAGTTACAGCAGCAATTGGCAACTGAGTATTGCATCAGAAATTAAAAGCATTAAAGAACGATTGCCAGAACTACCACTAGATCTGATTTTACAATGGGCTACCATCAATGGCGCTCAAGCATTAGATAGAGCTGATGAACTGGGTAGTTTTGAAAAGGGTAAAAAACCTGGAGTGGTGTTGCTTGACAATAACATGAAGAGCAAACGTTTGCTTTAATTAAGCCTCAAGTAAAGTTCTAATAACCGGAAGTGATTTCATTTGTCCAAATGGACTAATATGCAATTCATAAAACTGCAAACAAGCATCTAGTAATTCGTTTCTAAGTTGTTTGTTCAATTGAATTTGGTCTAATTCCTCAATTTGCATTACCCTCAGCATCTGAGCGATGTATTCACTTTTAGGATAGGTTATTCCCATCTGATGAATAGGTATTTGTTCAACAAACTGACCTTCCCGTAAATCAAGTATATTTTCTCTTTCACTGTAATTATCCATCAACCTGAAACCAAAAAAATGAGATAAATGCAGAATGAAAAACAAAGGGAGATTAGCAGTTTGAGCAGGTGTAGCTTTATCCAATCCTAAAATAACATCTTCGATAAATTCATATAACTCAGGAGCAGATTCTGGCTCTTTGATGCATTTCTGCAAGAGTTCAATCATAAACAACAAAACGGCATTTTTTGTAACATCAGCAAACAAATGATCAAAATAAAATGGCTGTTTACACTCTTTGATATGTTGTAGGGTATTCTTGTCGTGATGATAGACAACAAGATCTAAAATGTTACCCACTTGAAACTGACTTGCAGAAAATGAAGCCGACTTTTTTGAAGTACGAATACCCTTCACCATATATTGCTGCAAACCAAATAGTTCAGTAAAAATAGAAACAACTAAAGAAGTCTCACCATACTTTATAGTACGAATAATCAAGCCCCTTGTATGATGTGGTGTACTCATGTTATTTCAGAAAGAAAATTTTACCAGCTACTTGTTGTGTATTGAACTCATTAGCTACAAAAATCAAGTAAGTACCTGAACTGACTCTTTCACCTTTATAGTTTTTCCCATTCCAAATAGCCTGGCCACCTAACGATCTTGTTTTAAACACTAACCTTCCATCTAATTCCGTAATACTTACCCACGCATTTTCTGGAAGATCACGAATAGCGATACTACCTAAAAAGTTCGGAGGAACAGGATTAGGGAATACAAAAGGTTTTTTTATTGACAGCATAGGTTCAGTTGAGCTACCTCTGAAAGAACATATACCTTTTGGGGTCATGAAAAAAATCTCGCCCGATTTTGGCTCAATAACCATCGAGAAAACTTGATTGTCTAATAAACTGCTGTTAGAAGAAGTGAACTGGTTAATTACTTTTTGCCCATCAGCACTCAACAACCATACGCCATTGTTAGTGGCCATCCATTTTCTATCAGCACCATCAATTTTTATATCATTGATTTGTTCTTCCGCCAATAAACGTCCTGCGAAATTATCCTGTTGTACAACAGGCAAAATAGCTTCACAGGCTGATGAATTGAATATGTCTTCTCCACATTGAATTACAGCTACACCTTTATCGGTACCAATCCATAAGAACCCATTGCGATCACTGGCTAAACTGGTGATTTTATTGGATGGCAAATTCCCTCTGCCTAGCCCTTGTTTAAAATACCTCCATCGGTCGTCTGTCAAACTTTCTAAACTAGCCCCTTGGTCAAAACAAAATAAGCCATCGTTATTTGAAGTTGCAATCCATTTT
>JBDLUR010000191.1:0-15327 GCA_039805205.1 Bacteroidota bacterium | reverse complement strand
GCCATAGGTATAATTGGAGCAACCGTTATGCCTCATAATTTATACCTCCACTCTGCTTTGGTACAAACAAGGAAGATTAAACGCGATGAAAAATCAATCAGGAAGGTAATTAAGTACAACTTTATTGATAGTGCGATTGCATTGAATCTTGCCTTTTTTGTAAACGCCTTTATTTTAATTCTAGCTGCTACAGTATTTTTTAAAGCTGGTAAGACAGATATTGCAGAAATTAGGCAAGCACATGAATTACTTGCGCCAATGTTAGGCACAAATCTAGCTCCTATCTTATTTGCAATAGCATTGATTGCAGCTGGACAAAGCTCTACAATTACTGGAACGTTAGCTGGACAAATTGTGATGGAGGGTTATCTTCAACTACGCATCACACCATGGCTAAGAAGATTAATTACGCGTTTAATAGCAGTAACTCCGGCAGTCGCGGTAATATTAATCAATGGTGAAAACAATATAGACGATTTATTGATTTTTAGTCAGGTGATTCTGTCGCTACAGTTAGGATTTGCAATCATCCCATTGATTCACTTTACAAGTGATAAAAAGACCATGGGCGTTTTTGCCATTAAACCCATGATCATCATTTTGGCATCATTAATTACTGCTGTGCTTGTTTACTTAAACATTAGGATGGTATACGAACAAGCTTCACTATTTTTTGAAACATCATCATCAGCCATAGCAAAAACAGCTATTATAGCAAGTGGATTAGTTTACATCAGTTTACTTATCGTTGCTATTTTTCATCCTTTGTTGAAAAAGATAAAAAACTGACAAAAGTCGTTTAAGAAAAAGTTTTTTACTAGCGAATTTGTCCGCTTGCCCATTGAACAGCAAGCAACTTAGTAAAGAATTTAGCTTTTAGTTCTGCAAGTTTTTGTTGAGATTCTAGCAATTTAGTTTCCCTTGTGTTGACGAGAAACATACTGCTCTCACCTAGTGAAAATTTTTCTTCTTCTGCTCTAAGCAAGCGCTGTAAATTATTTACATTACTCTGATACAATAGAACCTGAGATTGAGTTGCCAACAAATCATTGAATGTAGCTTTAACCTTGTTGACAATTTCTAATTGAGTTTGTTGTTGAGTATAGCTTAAGTCAGTTATCTTAATTTTTGCAGCACGATATTCACCTCTTGCTTCACGCTGAAACAGCGGTAATCCAAATTGAATACCAAATCGATAATTGTTTTCCATTAATGGCTGCGTAAAAAATTTAGGAGTATTGTACCCTTGATTCAAAAAATTATATTTCAAATCTAAGGTTGGCAACAAGCCTTGAAACTTTAAACGTTTATCAACTTCCAACACACTTTGTTTAAAGTCAAGTGCCACTAATTTAGGATGAGCTGTAGATGCCACTGTTACAGCTTGATCCAAATTAGGCATAGGATAATTAGTTATCTCTACTAAATTCCATGATGGCTCAGGAGAAACTTCTGGCATTAACTCATAGGGATTGCCTGCTTCATTCCACATGAAATTACTTAAATACAAGCGCTGTTTTTGTAACTCAGCCCAAGCCTGTGATTGTATGGTTTGTATGGCTTGTAATTGGGACAAGGCTTCTGTAGTATCAATTGCAGCTCGGTCGCCAGATTGATAGGCTAATTTCACAAACTCAAATCTTTTTTCATTGAAGGCGACTGCATTGGTCAACACCTCATAAACTTGGTGTGCCGATACCCACTTCCAATAAACATCTGCAGCATCAAACAATAGATCGTTGATCATCAACAACTGCTCTTGCTTACTTTTTTGCACCATGAGTTTGGATTGTTGAAGCATAGCTCTTCTCTGATCCAATAACAATCCCTTTAATACAGGGAATGATATCCCAACATAAGTAGATTGATTAGGTGTTATTTCTGGATTGATTTTATCACCTTGGTTATTTTCAAAACCGGCCTTCAGATTTATACCAAACCATGTTGGAATTTTTAATTCGGGATTGGTGTAATTATAGTAGTTTTTTCCATCAAATGTTTTACGTTCATTTCTTGAATAAAAGGACGGATCAAATGCCCCTCTAGATGCTTGCAGATTTGCTTCAGCCATATCAACCAAGAGCATTGATTGTTTGGCAACAGGATGATACTTTCTGATAATATCAAGTGTATTCTCAAGTGACAATAGTTTTTCCTGAGCTGTTGCCCACGACAAACAAAATAGAGAGATAACTATACTCAATGAATATTTCTTCATGTTACAACGTATCACTTTAGCTTTTTCTCTGTTGCTGTTGGTTTATAATATTCAGGAGGGAACCCATTGATTTGACGCCAGAGCTCAAACCATATACGCACATTTTTAAGTAACGCAAACCCTTGTGCGCCAGCACCCAGCTTGATATCCTTTGGCCATGGCTTATCTTTTTCAACTGGCACAACCAATGCCCTGAACTTACCATTCTCACTGCGATTGGTTTCTATTGCTATAATTTTACCTTGAAAAGTTCCATAACTGGCAGATGGCCAACCTGAAAATACAATAGCTGGATAACCATCAAAAATCAGTCGCACTTCTTGACCAATATTCAACAACACTAGATCCATTGGTTTAACAAATATTTCTGCCGCGAAATCAACTTTATCAGGTACAATCTCAACAATCATATCACCTTCCTTAACCGTTTCATTGATACCCGCCTTTCTTGCTTTAGTAATTTGACCACTTTGTGGCGCAATGAGCCAGCGCTGACTTCCTCGAATCACATAGTTAGCAAGTTGGTTTTGATTTTTTGATACTTCTACATCAGTGCTAGCTATTTCTGTTTGTGAAGCAGCTATCTCACTTACTGCCTTGAATATTTTATCAGCAGCTTCTTGTTGAACAACACTCATATCCATCCTACAAATCACAATATCTTGTTTCGTATTTTGAAACTTTTGTTGTTTTTCGGTGAGTGAGGCAAGCGACTTGTTGAATACAGCAGTTCTTCGTTCAAGTTCGGTTAAGGCAATAATACCGTCACCAAACATTTTTTTTGCACGCACCAACTGTTGATCAGCAATACCATAATCAATTTGAGCAGCAGCAAGTTCAGCACTATCACTGATCACTTTTCTTCTCAACTGCTCCATTTTATTTTCAAGTGCACTTAATTTAAAATCTCTAGTACCCTCTAAGGCAGTTACCTGGCGTTGTGTTGCGTCAATTTTTTCACGATAAAACTCAATTTTTTGTTGCTTAGATGCTAACTGCTCTTGGGTTCGTTCAACAAGCATTGGATCTAGATAATCATCTTTTACATCTAAAAGTTGAACTATAGTGTCCCCCTTCTTTACAAAATCACCTTCACGTACAAACCACTTTACAATACGCCCAGGAATAATTGAATTCATTTGTTGAGGTCGTTGGTCTTGGTACAAAGTCGTTACAGTACCATTAGCAGAAATATTTTGCGTCCAGGGCAAAAAGAGTAGAACAATAAGGAAGAAGATTATGCCATATGCCCAATAGCGTATAACATTTCCTTTGTTTGACATGTAAATTTTATCAGTCGAAGACGGGGAATATCCCGTCTCGCTAAATATATGTTGTGACAATTTTTTCATGTTGATTGATCCGTTGTTTTTAAAAAACTATTGTTTACTTCCAACTATTTCTCCATTTGCCAATGTTATAACACGGTTACATTTTGAAGCATAGCTTTTATCCCCTGTAATTACAACAACTGTCACATTTTTTAAATTGATTAAATAGTCTGCAATTTTTTCACAGTTTTCTGCTCCAGCAATTTCAAAAGGCTCATCAAGTAATAAAAGTCCGGGTGATGTTGCAAAAGCCCTTACCAACAAAATCTTCTTGGCAATAATACTACTCATCCCTTTGCCAGTTGGGTTCAACTCAGTATCGAACCCCTTAGGAAGAGAAGATATGAATGACTCTAATCCTACCACTTTGGCTAATTCAAGTAAATGTGAAGGGAGAATAGAAGTATCACCCATGGTGATATTTTCATAAAGTGTACCCTTGAAAATATCCTGTTCATGATAGAAAACACCAATTTGTTTTCTGTAAGACTCAATATTATAATTACCGATAGGTAGCCCATCAATTAAGACAGCACCCTTGGTATCAGGAAAACCTCCTGCAAGTAACTCCAACAAGACAGATTTGCCAGATGCAGCTTCTCCTTTTATACAAACTTTTTCCCCCGATTGAATTTCGACATTAAGATTGTTCAGAATTTGTTGATGCTCTTGGTAGCCAAACGATAATTGATTCAATTTGATACTCACCCCACTAGGGTTTTTTGTATATATAGTAGATGAAACTTCTTCTAAAGTCTGATCGGTTACCTTACTCAATTTTTCTAGACTGGTGAGTACATCATACGCCTTGTCGAGACTAAGAATTAGCTTTTCGACTGCCGACAATACAGTTAGTATGACAATTTCAGCAGCAATAAACTGACCGACATTTAATTGTTGCTCTATCAACAAAACCGCACCCACAATTAGCATCGTTGCTGTTACTAGTAATTTGAAAAGAATCAAACTCCAATATTGAAATTTCAATACATCAAAGTGATCAGTCCTTGACTCCAAATACCCAACTACCAGTTTATCTGTTTTTTGTAGATGTAGATTTTGTTTGCCTGATACTTTAAAACTTTTAAAGGTTCTTGCCAGTTCCTCGATCCATGCAGCTGCGCTGTATTTAAAATCACTTTCTCGTAATGAAGCATCTAGACCCTTTTTGGCTGTAAGGTGCAATACCATATATAGAATAATGATCAGTAAAATTCCTAGGAGAACGAAAAGAGGACTATACAAAGACAATAGAATGAGTCCGAATATGATTTGTATTACCGCTAGTGGAATGTCCAATAATAGATTAGATAGTCCTTTTTGTAATGAAATGGTGTCAAAGAACCGGTTAACGAGTTCAGGAAGATGATAATTATCTACTTTCTTGATATCAAATCGAGGAATCTTGTAGGTGAATTCAAAAGCATAACGGGTAAAGATTCTTTGCTGAATTCTTTCAACTACTTTCATCTGGTTTACCTGGACTATGCCTACAACCAAAACACCGCCTACTACCAAAAAAATAAGTAGCCACATTGAAACAGGTAGTTTCGTTCGTCCTGCTGCAACCTGAGAAAAATTAATGATTGCTTGAATGCCAAGCGGAAGAGAAAGTTGAATCAAGCCACTGAGGATGGCATAAAAATAAATGGCCGAGACCTCTTTCTTCTCGATTCGGATTACAGAAAAAAAGCGCCTGATCGCTGTCGCGAGTGAAACATTTACATCAAAACCGGCCATAAATAAATTTTAGAACTACAACAGAACACATTGAATTCATCAACTAGAATTGCACAAAACACAAATCGAGCCAATTGGTTCAATTGATCGCAAAACTACTGCCGTTTTTTGCAGAAGTACAAAAGAGAATGTTAAATATTGACAGGCTTCCTTTGCTTGTCAATCATCATGTCTTTAGGAATATGCAACAAGATCTCATTTTTGAGTGCATTAATGAGAGGCTCCTTTACATGATTGCGGTAAGTAACTAGACCAATCTCCCTAACTGGTGCAGGTGATTTGAAATAGCGGACGTTACTTTTTTGCTTTTCAGACATATCCTTCAATGCCAATTTGGGCAAAATGGTAATTCCTTTATTTAATTCAATGATTTTTTTCAGTGTTTCAATACTTCCAGCAGCAAATTCTAGCTGGTGATGTTCTTTTTCCAACTCTTTTAAAGCACAAAGATTAACCACTTGAGAACGCATACAGTGGCCCTCTTCCAATAACCATAGTTGGTTTGGATCGATATCATTTGCCAACACATATTTCTTTTTCAATAAATTTTGATCGTTTGAAGCATAAACCACAAACTCTTCATGAAAAAGAGGGTGTTCATTAATTTCTTTTTTTACCAAAGGGATAGCCAATAAACCGGCGTCCAATTGATTGATACCCAGCTTGTGTACAATTTCATCAGTTGTAATCTCACTGATTTTAAGCCTGACTTGTGGATACTTTTTAAGAAACCCATTCATAAAAATGGGTAAAATATAGGGAGCTAGGGTTGGTATAATCCCTAATTTCAATTCTCCACTTAATACACCAGTTTCTGCTTTAATCAACTCCCGCATCCTTTTTTCTTCCTGCAAGATTACCCTGGCCTGATCAACCACTCTTTTGCCAATTTCTGTCGGAACCAAAGGCTTTTTGGTGCGGTCAAAGATTCGAGCACCTAATTCCTCTTCCAACTTCTTGATCATCATGCTCAAGGTTGCCTGTGTAACATGGCATTTTTCTGCCGCCTTTACGAAATTTCGATACGTATCAAGCGCAATAACGTATTCCAACTGCTGTATATTCATATAGACAAAATCTATTCAAATATAGATAAATTCAGTTTGACTAATACAGTTAAATTTTGTTTCTTTGTTTCAGATTCAATGTTAAACATAACGCTAGTCGTTAAACAAATTAAAGCCATTCCTTAAAAATGGCAAACGTTCTAGATGTAAACATAGATTCCATCATATCTGGAATGGAGAACCATGAGGCTGTTTTAGTATAAGTGAAAGTGAGTTATTAATCATCGGGAGGCAGAATACTGCTTCCCCTTTATATTTTTAGACCTTTCCATTTTTTCTAGATCAAAAGAGATAATAAAAAAGCCCATGTATAAACATGGGCTTTGTGGTGCTTGACATAAATTAACGGGGCCAATTGGCTAAACTATTGTGATAACTTCCGTTAATTATTGAATCTGAGATAAAATTGCATATCATTTAAATATATATATGTGATATGAGTTAGGATATAGGTTTCATTATCAGTTATTTCCTATTTTTAGTCCGCTACTCAGTCCCTCACCAATCGGTTACTTACCAATTATATATTTGATAATCAATTGATTATGAAATTTATTTTAATTTATGTCTTTTTAGGTCTTTCTACCCTGGGATTCGCAAATAGTCGCCAGAATGATACAATCATTGAAATCAAACGGTCAAATTACCTGGAAAACCTAATTAACAAAGAAGGAAACATCCTATATATTATTGGTTATAGAAGTAAACTTGTCAATCTAGTTGATAGATTTCATTTAGAAAAGCCTCAATTATTTATTAAATCAGGAAAGAATCTCTACTTAAGCTTTTCGGGAAGTGGAAGGCTTTATGGATTAACAAAGACTACTGACTCTTTGTATTATTTCTCAAGACTGGATAGTACTGAGAATATCAACTATAACCTAGGAGCAAACTATTTTTTATATAAAGGCCAAATCCTCTCATTTGGCGGGTATGGCTTTTGGCAAAACTTTGGAAGTCTAAAGTTTTTCAATTTTAAAGACCGTCAGTGGGATATTATTCCTTTAAGTGAAGAAGTCATTCCCCAAGTCCATCCAATTGAGTCGAGCTGGTTCGACCAAAAAAGCGGTAAGCTGTTTGTCCCGTTTCAATCAATTGTAAATGCGGGTATTGTTGGTACAGAAAATTTAAGGGGCAAAATCATTCCGTTTAGCTATTACCTCGACTTAGCAACCAAGAAATGGACGAAACTCGGAAAGCCCAATCAACAACTTGTTGAAATCATAACAAATGGTCAGTTTAGCTTTAGAATGCAAAGAGGTATGATCATCTTGTATTATGATAAAGTATACTTGGTAGATTTTAATGAAAACAAACTCTATTCTTCAGATAATGCCAACTTCAATCAAAGTATTGGTAGAAAGACTTACAGTGATTTTACTTATGATTACAAGGGCTATCTATATAACATGAAAAATATAAGTGGAGAAGTAGATTCACTCAAAATAGATTACACCTACTTCAAAGATACAGGGATACCCTTATGGGAACCAGTTTATGATTATACGCAACCACTAGCCATTTCCGTTTTTGTCTTTTCCTTAGGAACTATCCTATTCTATTTCCGTAAAAAGAAAAAACTTGTTGTTGAGAATACAACAGTAGAAAATAAGTTCAGAATTCAATTCTCGGATACAGAAATATCCTTGCTTAAATTATTGATTGAAAAAGAGAAGAAAAATCAAAGAGCGGATATCAATGAAGTGAATTATGTATTGGGATTAAAACATAAAAATACTGGTCTACAGAAAAAAGTTAGAAGTGATACGTTTAGTAGCATTAACGAAAAGTACAGGTATATTAGTAAAACAGAAGATATATTAATACAAAGTATAAGAAGCGAAATTGATAAAAGGTATTTCGAATATTATATTGACAAAAGAAACATTGAATTAATACAAAGCCATGTATAAACAACCTATCATTGAGAGATATGTTGTTGTTTTGCTACCACACCTAATTCAGCACCAAAATAAGTCAACACTGCATTTACTTTATCCATACGCAGTGTCTTTTTCCCTTGTTCCAAATCACGAATAAATCGTAAGCCAACTCCCGCTCGCATAGCTAGTTCAGGCTGAGATATTTTAAGGTCTTTTCTACTTTTTTTTACGAATTCTGCTAATGTCATTTTTATACCATTACGGGTATACAATATGAAATTTGTATATGATTATACCTCAATGGGTATAAATAAATCAGATGAAATAAGCTGACTTTTATCATCTTTTCTAAATTTTTTATCACTACTTTTTTAAATAAATTTTTATTGGCATTTTTAATTAAACAACATGTGATTTAGTGTTGTAAATAATCCAATATCACTTAATTTTTTAATCCAAATCCAAATGAAAATTTTAAACCTCCACAAACTAATTGCGTCTGTACTTATATGCGGATGTGCATTTTTGAATGCAAAGGCAACAAACTTTTATGTTGATCCATCATCAAATGCTACAATTGCAAATGGAAGTATTGTTTATCCATGGAGAACAATAGCAGAGGTAAACAATGGTTCCGGAAATTTATATCCAGGAGACACCGTATTTTTTAAACGGGGACAGACCTATAGCGGACGATTGAACATCAACAAATCAGGCACTGCTAATGCGCCTATTGTTTATAGCAACTACGGCACTGGCGAATTACCAGAATTCAATAATACCGTTTCGAATGTTATTTATATCTACAACAAACAATATGTTATTATTGATGGCATCAAGATAATTGATAGGTCTATCAGCGAAACAGATCATACAGTTCAGGCAAAAATCAGTTATGCAATTACACTAGAAAATTCACCTTATTGCACCATCAAAAACTGCGATATTTCCAGAGTGGGTGTAGGTATAGCAGTTGAGGCCGGTTCCAATTATACAACAATCTTTAATAACTACATGCATAATATGCGTATGGTTAGGAATACGCCAACCTCTGTTAATCCTGATGATGACTATGGCGCTAATCCGATGGTAATTGGCAGCTCTAACAATACCATAAACAATAACAAATTTGAGGAATGTTGGGCGCTTAGTTATGACTATGGATATGACGGAGGTGCAATAGAATTTTTTGGAGCAACGATGAGCAACAATAAAGTGATGTATAATACTGCAATCAACTGTAACGGCTTTCTAGAGATAGGAAGTAATGTTAATGGAATTGCAGAAAATAATATAATCGCCTATAATAAAATCATCAACTGTGGAATCATTGGTGTTTACCAAAATGGCTCAACATTTAGCGTCACAGTTAAGAATCTTCAGTATTATAACAATACAGTTATTGAAACACAAAAACAATTTTCACAACCAACTGTGCTTTTCTGGATGGCTGGTACCGGAACACCTGGCATGGTTGTTGTAAAGAACAACATATTTTGGCTGTCATCAGGAGTTAATGTTGTGAATAGTAAATTTTCAAGTGGACAAATGATACATACCAATAACATTTATAGAATGTCTTCAGGTAGCGTAGGCTTTGCCTTAACATCATCAGAAATAGTAAGTTCCAGTTTAAATTTATTCGCAAATAATACAGGAGATGTAAAGACATGGGATCTTTCTCCTTTATCAACTTCTCCTGCCATCAACTTTGGTACGCCGGTCGGATTAACCCAAGATTTCAAAGGAGAATCCATTGAACAAAATCCTGAAGCAGGAATCCTAGAATTCAAATCAACAGCTACAAGAATTGCTGTTAGTCCACTTGAAGCAACAGTAACATATGGAAAAATTGCTTGTAATGGTGGAACTACAATTGTTTCAGTCACTGCAATTGGTGGAACAACACCTTACATGGGTGTTGGAAATTTTACTGTAAAAGCAGGCAATCACCAATTTATAGTTTCTGATAATGCAGGCTTAAAAGATACTGTAGTTGTTACAGTCAGTGAACCTAAAGCTATCGCATTGTCCGTCACATCGGGCACAATAAGTAGCACATATGGAACTACCTCTCTAACGATTAATGCAAGCGGTGGTACATCCCCCTATTTGTTCAGCGTAAATGGATCAGCATATCAGTCATCAAACACCTTTTATAATTTGGTTGCAGGTAGTTATCAAATCAACTTAAAAGACAGTAATTCTTGTATTGGTTCTACTAATTTTACAATTAACCCCTACCAAGAGGCAACTGTAAGTGTGCGTTACAAAGTGAGTATATATCCAAATCCCACAACAAATTATTTTATCCTAAAGGTTACCCGTGCTTCAAAAGACATGCCCGTTTATATAACTGTATTGGATGCTTACGGTAGAATTGTTTACTCGCTTACCGGAAGTATTTATACATCATACTCAATAGGACAGCAATTTAATCCGGGCACTTACTATATCAAAACTAAAATAGGAGGCGTAGTATATACATACAAAGTATTGAAAATATAATTTCATTATTTGCGTACTAGAGAATAGCTATTAGAAATGCTCTGCTCTAGTACGCATTTTTATCTCCAACAAATACGCGGTATATAGTAAGTAGTATAATTTTAAGATCTAAAAAAAGAGACCAGTTTTCTAAGTACCAGATATCACACTCTATACGTCCAGTTAATTGTGTTGGATCTTTTATTTCACCTCGATATCCATTCACTTGAGCCCATCCGGTAATTCCAGGCTTTAATAAATGTCTTACCATATAATGTCTTTCTACTTCTGAAAATTCTTTGGTATGCTTAAGCATATGTGGCCTAGGCCCAACAATACTCATCTCACCTTTCAGTACATTAAGAAATTGGGGAAATTCGTCAAGGCTGGATTTTCTTAAAAACTTACCAATCCATGTTACCCTACTGTCATTTTTCGTGGCCTGAATGTGGTCTGCATGATTATTCATGCGCATAGTCCGAAATTTCATACAATAGAATGGCTTGTCGGTAATTCCTGAACGTAACTGTAGAAAAAGTATTGGTCCCTTAGAAGATATTTTAATCATGATGGCCAATAAAGGATAAAGCCATGATAAAATGAATACAACTACAAAAGCACTTACGCCAATATCAAAAATTCGCTTAGTCATTCTGTTACCAACATCTTCAAGTGGGTCTTTCCTGAGTGAGCAAATAGATAAATGATGTAAATGTTGAACCACCATTCCTTTTTCAATAAAATGTGAAACATTAGGCACAAAATGTAATCGCATGCATGCCTTTTCTGTCAACGGTAATAGTTGTGCTACTTCTGGATGCTCCTCAGGTGTAATAGTAGAATAGATTTCATTAATACCGTATTGTTTCGCAATATTTATTGTATTAGCAATTCCTGAAAATACTGGAAGCAATGTGAGTTCTTTTATGTTTTCTGGTTCATCAACAAAACCAACCAGTTTGAGTGCGCCTACACTGTTTTGTAAATACTCGGCTAACTTTTTCGAGGTATTGTTATACCCTATAATAAGTGTGTTGTTTAAGAATTCAGATTGTCTGAAGAGGTAATATTTGAATATTTGATAAACGAATCTAGATAAACATATCAATACAATGAGCAATAAATAATATGGAGCCAATTGAAGTTTATTTACAAGAGGCGTATTTAATACAACCAAGAATAGTAAAGCAAGCGCGCCAAACAAAAATAAAGCCAAAAATACTTTTACTATGTTCCAATTAGTGAGTAACAAAGATTCAACATTATACAACCTCAAAGAAATGGCTATAAAATACCACCCTAAATTTATAAATAGCCCAAATAATACTATTTTCAGAAGACTATGCTGATTATTCAATAGTTGAATTTGCAATAACGATATAGTATGCAATAGATTAATTAAAATATAATCATACAACATAAGACCATTTTGCATGAATTTTTTCAGTTCTTTTTCCATGTATTAGTTTTTATAAATGGCATCATAATGACGAATTAAAGACACAGTTTTGATGATATTGTCCTCAGAAGATGCCCCAAATAAAATCGATTGAATATTGGGTAAGGAACAAACATATTTGATTGACTGATCAGGTGAAGCTGCACCTCCTGAAAATATTTGCATCGCAATATTTCTGGATCTACCCTGCTCAAGATATTGCTCATACAATGTTTTACCCCCAGACATTCTGAAACCATCAGAATTAATAGATGAACAAATTATAGGATGATCTATGCCATTAGCTGAGAGCAGTTCGGTCAATTTTGGAAGATTCATTGTAATAAATCCAGCCTCAACATTGTATTTCCTCTGTATGTGATCATGAAAAGCCTTCAATATTTTACCCATTCCTAATCCAAGCAACAAATCTGTTACCACATTTTGGAGAAAGACTACTGGAGTGGTGGCATTTTTAAACATTTTAAGTTCTGCATCTACCATCAACTCCATCATGGAAATATAATCCTTAGAAACATAGGCGACACCTCCTTTAAATAATGATGTCATGAAGTTTCCTGGAACATACTGTTTTACAGTTCCCATTATACCAAGCTCCGTTACTGAATTGGCGTATTTGTGAGCATAAGGTAAACAAGGGAAAATATTCATATGCTTTAAGTTTACATCTTGCCCCATTGCCTTTGAAATATCAATCATTCTATCGTGCGTAGTACACATAAATGAATTGATGGAATTTTGATGCACAATATTTAAGGTTTTTAGTACTGCGGCATCTTTTCGAAACTTAATTGACAGTTGGCGAGATTTCTCGTCTGACACATGATTAATCCCAAAAAATTGATTGTCACCAAACAAAATTCTATCCATGCTGAATTGTTTTAAATTGTTTAATCTTTAATAATACTTCATCAGTTTTGTATGCAGTCTCAAACGTGTTGATAGTATTAGGCATATTGCTATTTACTGCGGTAACGAAGTAATTCATTTGGGCTGAGTACTCTTCGCCTCTTAGGTAAAAGTCTACTTGATCAGTCAACAGATTTATTGGCTTGATGTTCCAGCCTTTTTCGTATCCGATAATACCAGGATCTTGTTTGAAAAAAACTTTTAACTCTGTAGCATCAACTTCCATTTTTCCTTTAGTGCCACTTATTGAAAGACTAGTATGCATTTTTCTATGTGTATCATCACTCCAATTGGCATTGAGTAATCCATGTACTCCAGTTTCTGTAGTTAGTAGTGCGCATACTGCATCATCTACATGCTGAGAGTAGATGGATAATAGGTTAGCCCCATTGATAGAGGAAATATTTCCAATTTGATAATTGATTAAATCAACCATATGTGCAGCATAATCCATGAGACATCCCCCTCCTTCATCTTTCATAGAACGCCAAGTGGCTTCCTTTTTTTTGAGAATAACTGGACCAAGTATTTTTCCTTCGAAATGATATACATCTCCTAGAGCCGATAATGTTTGTAGTCGTTTTGCTTCTTGGAAAGTGCCTATGAACTTGTTATGATAACCAACTTGGTTAACCAACTTTTTTTTATAAACTATTGAAGCCATTTTTTTTGACAAACCTAAATCGAGCATGAATGGTTTTTCCACAAAAACATGTAAGTTTAAATCAACCGCATGCTTAACCAGTTCATCATGATATTTAGTAGGCACAGCTATCACAACAGCATCTAATTGTTCTTTTGCAAACATTTCCTTGTAATCCGCATACACATTTATTGTGGTATACTGCCTAATAGCTTGTTGAATCAATGTTGAAGGATCAGCAATAGCAACTACTTGGGCAAGTGGGTGAGCATTTAAGATAGCTAAATGAGATATTCCCATTTTGCCTGCTCCAATTAATCCAAATCGTTTTTTCATTTTGTTTTTAGGTTATTATTGATTGTAGTAAGAAATAATTCATATGCTGCCTTTCCATAGTTCATATACATATTCTTTTGTTGGTGATTACTCAACATTAGATGATGCACATCCTGGAAAGTGAAGCGTGGATTATAAACGAGTAACTTTTGGTCAATCAATATATTATCGACCGATAAAAGCTTATCCTGGTAAACAGATAGTGTAGGTACGCCTATTAAAGCCATCTCCCGAGTCATAGATCCTCCCGCACCAATAAAAACTGAACAGTCTTTAACTATATCATCAAAAGACAAAACAGTTTCGGGTATACTAACTCCATTGAATTCGGAAGATGCATAATGTTTCCGTTGTTCTTTATTTCTAGGCAGCACAGTAATATTATACTGCTCTTTAGATTGCAGAATAAATTCATCAAGAAAGTTTTCACCGCCTTTATAATATTGTGCAGTTGATGGTTCTGGTCGGATATATACATTGATTGACTTGTGTATCTTGTCTAGTTTGTGCGTGTGCGTTACATAGGCTTTTCTCCATAAATAAATACCCTCTTTTACACCTGGATAATGTATAACCTTTTTAGAAATAAGCTTTGAAAGGAGTCGATTCTCTATTTTAAAGTTCTGTGGCAATAAAATGGTGGTAGCGAACAAAAAAGCTGGAAAATTTCCAACAGCATGTTCATTGTCGTTGGTGTAGATTGATTTTACACCTAATAATTTTGCAACGACTGGCGAATGAAAAGAACTTTGTGAAACTGACAAATCAATTTCCTTATCACGCAAGAATTGCCACAGTCGGAATACTCTTATTGGATAACCAAGTAATTTACTTGTCAATTTTTTTCCATAATGTTTACCTACTATAGTATGCGGTATTCTCTCACTATCTAATAATTCAATTGTGTTGGCCAAAGGCCTAGAAGTTACTAAAATCTCATGTCCCTGTCGTCTTAGATCATCTAACATATCTTTGAATAAAAGAACTTGAGGCGAATTAGAAATATCAAACCATATTTTCATGTGAAATGTTTTGTCTTGAGCGATTGTCAATTACATACTTGTGTTTAGCATTAGCTGATTGTAGAAATGGAGAATTACAATGAATTATATATTGATTGAAAACCATTTGTTTTTTAAATAGGGTTATAAACCTATCATGGATTTCTTTAGGTAAATCAGACCGACTTAATTTTAAATATACCTCTACAGTATTTTCATCATATTGAATTTGAAACTGTTCAATAATTGATTC
>JBDLUR010000190.1:0-5673 GCA_039805205.1 Bacteroidota bacterium | reverse complement strand
CCTGGGGATATGCTGATTTGAGAAACAGTAAGAATGAAGAGGCGGCACTTAATAAAATATTAACCGATGCGGCTAAGCGTGGTTTGAAATTTATTAGTGACAGAGACGCACGAGCGCCAGGTGGCATGCATCCAGAAGCGCATTTATGGGATAATGGAGCAGACCCTGTTGTAGAGTTAGAACGTATGAATAAGGTGCGAGAAAAGGCCTTGTCTCAATTTGGTCTCCAATCCATTCCTGCTAGAACACCTATGGCCATGTTAGAAGATGTATTGGTTCCAGTTTATTTTCATCATCGTTATCAATTGGAAGCAGCAACTAAAATTGTTGGTGGGTTAAATTACAATTATGCTTTGAAAGGAGATGGACAAATGGTTACAGCTCCGGTTTCAGCAGCACAACAGGAGAAAGCAATGAAAGTGATTTTGGAATGTATGGATCCATCGTTCCTGAAATTACCTGCTTCTATAACTTCGCTGATTCCTCCTCGTCCTGCAGGTTATGAATTCACACGTGAATTGTTTAAGAAGAAAACAGGTTTGTCTTTTGATGAGCTTGCACCAGCTGAGGCAGCAGCAGATATGCCATTGTCTTTCCTTTTTCATCCAGAAAGAATCAATCGTTTGGTACAACAAGAATATGCAGGAGGATATGGTTACAGCCAGATGATTGATGCATTGGTTACTGCAACATTTAAAGCAAAACGCAGGACAGGCATTGAGGCGGCAATACAATTGCAAAATGAACAATTGTTGCTGACTTATATGCTTGCAACAAGTGTTGATGAGAAACTTTCTTTCCCTGCAAAAGCAAGTGTTGTAGCATCGGTTAACGGATTGAAAGCATGGTTAGAGAATGCAAAAAAATCTACAGATGATGTAACTTATAAAGCACACCTAGATGTAGCGCTAGAAAGATGTAAATCACCTGAAAAAGCAAAACCAACTCTTCACGCCATACCTCCTCCAGGAGCACCTATTGGATGCAGTGAAATGGATTAATTTTTCTTTTGGAATTGAAGCATAGCCACTATCCCACCAATAAGGTCGATCAGAAAATGAAGGACCATGGTGGGATAGATGCTTTTGGTAAGTATAAAAATGATTCCAAGTAACAGAGAAAAAATAAAAATCTTGATTACGGCGCTCCATCCTTGGTAGGTATGGGCTAGACTAAATAAAACAGAAGGGGCAAAAATGGCCATCCAAGGAATGTCGTTTTCATTTCCCAGCAAGGGTAAGAAATAGGTGACCATGAACCCTCTGTAAATGATTTCCTCAAAAATACCTGCACATAAACAAAGCACAATATAGGCGGGTAATTCTTTGGCTTTTTCTGGTAGGAATGAAGATCTTTCAAACCAAGTTTCACTTTCTTTTAGAGAGTTCATTTTTTTAGCACTTAAATAAAGATCAAGTGCATAACCTAAAATGAAAACAATATTTAGTGTTGACACTAGGAAGTATTGGTTGTCAAGTTGTGGTAGTCTAAATCCCAATTCATCAAAACTACGTTGCTTGAATAACCAAAGCCCTAAAATGACTGAACCTGATATTGCCAACATCAGGCCATTACTGAGATATAGTTTTTTTCTGGTATATTCATTGAATTGAAGGGCTCCGGAAAGTTGCTGACTTTGTAATCCTGACATAAAGGGTAGGATGATTCCAAAAACCCATATCAGCACATGATCTGCTAGTGCAGGAAATTCTACCATCTATTGTTTTTTTGCGCCTTCTAATAATTTCTCATGTAAAGCAATGATTTGCGGTAGCAGTAGTTGTTGTTCATTGTTGATCAAGACTTCATCGCAAAGTTTCATTTTTATTTCCTCTTTGATTTGGTTTGCCATTCTGGATTTCACTTTGTCTTTATCCGTTTTGTCTCTTTGGATTGTTCTGTGAATTCTTAATGTTTCTGGTGCATAGACACCAATGATTAGGTCAAATTCACCCTGACTGCCACTTTCAAAAATAAGCGCAGCTTCTTTTATAGCATAAGGTGTTTTCTGACGCTGCATCCATGCTTTGCCATCTTCAATGGTGAAAGGGTGTACAAGACTATTGAGCAATTCTAATTGCTTTTTATCATTGAATACAACTGCTGATAAATAGGACTTATTCAGTTGCCCATCTTGATAGGCTTGGTCTGTAAAATGATCTTTGATTTGTTGAATTAAGGCAGGGTGAGTCGCCATTAATCGTTTTGCTTCATCATCGGCTTTGTAAACAGGAATTCCTAAAGTCGCGAAGACTTTAGCCACTGTCGATTTACCAGATCCAATACCACCAGTTAGACCGATTTTAAGCATATCCAAAAGTAAACAAAAAAGCCCCGAGATGTTCGGGGCTTTTTTGGGTAGGGCTTCAATTATTTAGTGGCTGCTTTGTTTAGTTGCTCGCTCCATTCAAGACTGATAGCAGATTTTTCAATTTTCATGAAAGAACCCGGACTCACTTCAATTTGAATAGTGCTGTCATCGTTTACTTTATTTACAACACCGTGAATGCCGGCAATTGTAACAACTTTATCTCCCTTTTGAAGGTCTTCTTGGAATTTCTTTGCCTTTTTTGCTTTTTGAGATTGTGGGCGAATCATGAAAAAATAAAACACCAAAACCATACCCCCTAAAAGGACAAGTTGCATTACGCCTGCATTAGGTTGTGCTTGAAGAAAAAATGTTTGCATCATATTTGTTTGTTTGTTATTTGGCGTATTGAGGGTTATTGACTTCCACATCAAATATTAGGGTGTGGACTGTCTCTTTCGTATTGGCAACAACAGTAATTGCTTTTTGATTTAGTCCTGCTCTGCCTTTGCTGTCAAATGTAGCTTTAATTCTTCCAGTTTGTCCTGGAGCAATTGGTTCCTCAGGTTTTTCAGGAATGGTACATCCGCATGAGGCAGAAACATTTTTAATAATCAACATTTCTGTACCTGTATTGGTAAATTCAAATTCAACATCCAATAATTTACCTTCTTCAATTTTGCCCGCGTGAATAACGCTGTCCTTGAACTGAATTGAAGTAATTGGCTGGTTGGCTGATCCAGCTGTAATGTCATCTACAATTGCTTTTGGGGCAGGGGTAGAGGTAGCCTCTGGAGTTGTTTTATTCAAAGCAATGATGGCTGCTCCAGCGATGATAAAGACTGTAAAAATGATAGCAGGGGTTTTCATTTTTCTGTTCTTTTGTAAACCAAAAATAGTGAATTAGGCTTATTTTTTGAAGTCGATCTTCTTGAGTTTGCCAGCTGCTTGTAAATCTTTGTGGATACCATCTAGTATGCCATTTACAAATTGTCCGCTTTGTTGTGTACTGTACGACTTTGCAATATCAATGTATTCATTGATTGTTACTTTCGTCGGTATGGTCTCAAAGTACAAGAATTCACAAATGCCCATCCTGATCATGATCATATCCAATTGTGCAATTCTATCAGCGTCCCAATTTTTTAGCTTTGGCTTAATTATTTCTAAAGTGAACTCTTTTTTCTCAATAGTGGTTTTGAGTAAATTAGTGGCGTATTGTGACTTTTCATGGCCAATAATTTCCTTTACATCAAGAGAGCCTGGTTTACTTAAAAAGTTCAATACCATTTGATAAACCATTTCAGCATCATCGTCCCACTGAACAAACAATTCTTCTAAGTATTCATTTACATTCTCATTGGCCATAATAAGGTCAGTAAAAATGAAACTTAAAAGTTCTTTTTCAGTCTTCTTTTCTCTTCCTTCTTCCTGTATATAGGTTTGATAAATTTCAGATTCTGCAAGCTGTAGGTAGATTTTCTTGACCATTTCTTGGTCAATTAGCGTTTCATATTTGCCATTTTTAACAGCAGCTTGGAAACTTTTTGATTCCAAAATTTGCCACAAAATGGTATTACCTGCAATCTTTACATTGATATTAAGATCCTCTGCAGTAGGTAGATGTTTTGAAGCCCTATTTCTTGCATGTATTTCTGCATACCGAGCAACTTCAGTCAACAAGAAAATTGAAAATGTGAAAAGCTCTGATGCGTTATCCAGATATTTATTTAACAGTGCTACAGCAGTTTTCTCAGAAACTCCACCATTTTCTGCTTCTGAAGCGTAGATACATTGCATCACCTTAACCCTAATATTTCTTCTACTAATCATCTGAAAGAACTGTTTTTGCGGATGCAAATATAGTCCATTAATTGTGTTGTTGGTCTATTTTTCCAGTGAAGGTGCAAAATTGACATGCTAATGGAGTATTTTCACTGCCATTTCACTCGTTCCGACAGCTTTTTTAGGCCAATGGCTGACAGATTTGCAATCCGTTTTGCTTGGTATGAATTTAGCACAAGGAGTGGAAAGGTAAACACCTAATTATTTATTTATAAAACAAAACCAAAATCTATGGCGAAGAAGTTAAGCATTACCCCACTGCACGACAGGGTAATCGTGAAACCAGCACCTGCAGAAGAAAAGACTGCGGGAGGAATTATTATCCCTGATACTGCTAAAGAAAAGCCACAAAGAGGATCAGTGGTTGCTGCAGGACCTGGTAAAAAAGACGAACCAATGTCGGTAAAAGCCGGTGACACCGTTCTTTATGGTAAATATGCCGGAACTGAAATCACTATTGAAGGACAAGACTATCTAATCATGAGAGAGTCTGATATTCTTGCTATCGTTTAATTTAAATTTTAAAAACATTTTATGGCTAAGCAGATATTTTTTAACCTAGATGCCCGCAACAGAATGAAGAAAGGGGTAGATACCCTTGCAGATGCGGTAAAAGTAACATTAGGCCCTAAAGGTCGTAATGTAGTTATTGAAAAGAAATTTGGTGCCCCTGCAGTTACAAAGGATGGTGTAACCGTAGCTAAAGAAATTGAATTGGAAGATCCAATTGAAAACATGGGTGCACAAATGGTAAAAGAAGTGGCTTCTAAAACTGCTGATGTAGCAGGTGATGGAACTACAACTGCAACCGTTCTTGCTCAAGCTATTATCACAGAAGGTTTGAAGAACGTAGCAGCCGGTGCAAATCCAATGGATATCAAAAGAGGTATCGATAAGGCAGTAGCACTTGTTATTGCAAACTTGAGTGCTCAATCTCAAACTGTTGGTAACGACAACAAAAAAATTCAACAAGTAGCGTCCATCTCGGCTAACAATGATGCTGAAATTGGAAAGCTAATTGCTGAGGCAATGCAAAAAGTAGGAAAAGATGGTGTTATCACCGTTGAAGAAGCTAAGGGAACTGAGACTTCAATTGATATTGTTGAAGGTATGCAGTTCGATAGAGGTTATATCTCTCCTTACTTTGTAACTAACGCTGATAAGATGGAATGTGAATTGCAAAATCCATTCATCTTGATTTACGACAAGAAGATTTCAGCAATGAAAGACATCTTGCATATTCTTGAAAAAGTAGCTCAACAAGGTGCTCCATTATTGATCATCTCTGAAGATTTGGAAGGTGAAGCAATGGCAACACTTGTGGTAAACAAATTGCGTGGTACTTTGAAAGTAGCTGCTGTTAAGGCTCCTGGTTTCGGTGACCGCAGAAAAGAAATGTTACAAGATATCGCTATCCTTACAAAGGGTATCGTAATCAGTGAAGAGCAGGGCTTCAAATTGGAGAACGCTGATCTAACTTATCTTGGACGTGCTGAGCGTGTTACTATCGACAAAGACAA
>JBDLUR010000189.1:0-2882 GCA_039805205.1 Bacteroidota bacterium | reverse complement strand
TCCCTATTAACTTTTCCCTAGTATATAAGGTAACATTTGCCTCCAGGTAGGCCAATCATGATGGATGTCATCTCCCCAAATATCAAGTTCGTGTGGAATAGATTTGCTGTGAAGTACTCCTGAGAAACGTCTATTGGCATCTGGGTCTTCATGAGAACCGCTACCGGTTGCTATTATGATTTTGCCATTGCGTATTTTTTCCAACGTTTCATGGTCGTGCAGATTTGGAATATAATGATTGGGCGAATTGAAATACACTTGTTCATCATAAAAACCATCTGTGTATTCCATCAAGTCATAGACACCGCTCATGGCAATGACACCGTTGATCAAATCTGGTCTTTTTAAAAACAAATTCATTGAATGAAATGCTCCAAAAGATGCACCACAGGTGATGATTGGGGTATCCTGCGATGTCATGCTTTTGATGAAGGGGATTACTTCATGATGGATATAATGGTTGAATTGGTTATGTCGGATTGCTTTATGTGATCCTTCCATTTGTTTGTTCATCCAGCTTTCCGTGTTGATGCTGTTCACGGAAAAGACTTTGACCTTGCCATCGTTGATGAAAGGTGCTAATGAATTGATCAATTCAAATCTTTCGTATTCTAGATAATCTGCAGCAGCAGTAGGAATCATCAATAAAGCAAACCCATAATGCCCATAGACAGCTATCGGCATTTCTTTGTTGAGCGCTGGGCTATGCCATTGATGAATTTCTCTTGTCATATAATTAAGGAACAATTTTTAAAATACCACGCATAACTGATGCGTGTCCTGGATAAGTGCAAATGAACATATACTCTCCTGGCTTTGTTGGAGCAACAAAATAGATTGATTCACTGCTTTCTGGTTGTAATAGTGAAGTGTGAAACAATACTTTTGGGGAATTAGGAACATAGTTCATTTCTGATCCTTTTAGTCCGAGATTAAGCGCAAGTTTTCCTACTTCATCACCGGCACCAGGAATAACAATCACAACATTATGCGTCATGTCGTCATTGTTATTGAATACCAATCTTATTTTCGATCCAGCTTTAACTTCGAATTGCGCAACATCATATTTTAAACCTGGCTTGGTGCCCAATTTCAATACTTGATCGGGTTGCTTCCAATCCGCAGGCATAGTCAATTGTCTTTTTTTGGTCGGCGCTGCAGGCTTTGCTGGTACTGCATTTGAAACAGCATGGTGCATGCCTGCATGAGATTTAACACGTTGATCTTCTTTCAACATTGTTTTAGCGCCATCTGGAATATTATTCAATGTATAATATGCGAAATCATGTAATAATGATTTCTTGTCGGTCGATGTTAATTCTTTTACTTTGATTTCATGGATATATCCTTCTAACAAACTATCTAGTACTAGCTTTACTTTTCTACCATCTTCAGAGGGAACAATACCTACGATTTTTCTGTTTCTGTTGTTGATAATGGGACTACCATAATTATGGTGGTACATGTAGGTGAAACTGTTGATGGAGTATAGCATTGGGTTTTTCAACTTGCTAGGTTCCACAGGCATGGTAAATTCAATTTCAAATCCATCAGGCATTGCCTTGATATCTTTCATTTCAAATGGTGTTTCACCATTCCAAACTAATCTTTGTAAAGCATATTCTGCTTTGCCTGTACTTGCCCATCCTCTGCTTGTCATACCAGCAAACATAGATCCATCCAAACCCCACCTAAGACGCAATAAGCCAGAGGCAAAGCCTTCAAAGAAAGGATAGCAGGCACCTTGGTATTTTCCTTTTACTTTTTCAAGCGACATGCGCATGATTTTTGAGTGACCCTGATCGGCTACAAAGTATTGTCCAGTAAAGGGACCAAAAGCACCGTTGGTATTGTCTTCTAAAACATCAGCTGTAGAAATACCCATTAAAGTATGAGGAAACCAAACTGCAGGAAGTTTTAATGCTTTGATTTTTTTAGCTGCCTCATGCATTGGCTGACCATTATCAACAATTTTTAAATCGTCTTTTGTGAGACTAAGAGGAGACTCTGGTTCTTTGGTCCAGTTTAATCCACCTGCATTACCAGCAAAATCTCCTTTCTCCAAATGCGTAACTCTTCCACTTCCTACCCAATCTCCTTGGTTTTCTGCATAGAAAACATCGTTATTGCTGTTGATGGTAAATCCAGCTGGTGAACGGAGCCCCGTTGCAATTGGTTCCTGTTGTCCGTTTTCTTTTATTTTCATCAACCATCCGTGCCATTTACCCAATCCATCACCATAACCTACCCATGCAACATTAAGTGTAACATACATATCACCTTGTTTATCGAAAACAGGTCCGTAAGCATATTCATGATAATTACCACTTAATTGAAATAGTGTAATTGGTGTGAAGGTATCCGCTTTACCATCACCATCTTTATCTTCAATTTTTGTCAGTTCTCCTCTTTGCGTACAATAGAATGCACCGTCTTTGTATGCGAGTCCGAGTACCTCATGTAGACCCGATGCAAACTTTGTAAAATGTGTTGTTCCTGTACCATATGCATTCTGAATGATCCAAATCTCTCCTCTTCTGGTAGATGCTGCAATTCTTCCGTCAGGTAGAACAGCAATTCCTCCCACTTCCAGTTTTACATCTTGCGGAATAGCAATAGTCTTTAAAGAGTAGAAATCCATTTCAGATTGCACTGCTGTTTGCTGAGCGCTAACATGCATTAGACCAATGCCTAAAACAAGGGCACATGTGCTTATTAATTTATGCATATGGAAACATTTCATGATTGTGCATTTTTCATATCGTGAATAAATTCTTCAAGCATTTGCTTGGTAACACCAGGCATACAAATGACGTGTGAAATTTCATTATCACTTGCCAATTGCCATTTTTTACAGACTGCATCTGTCGCTCTAGGGAAAA
>JBDLUR010000188.1:0-4545 GCA_039805205.1 Bacteroidota bacterium | reverse complement strand
TTCTAAAACTCCCCTCCTAGAATAGGAGGGGCTCCGAGTTTCTGCGTTAGCAGAAACGAGTGAGGGGTGGTACTATGTTTAATTAAATTACCACCCCGTCTCACATTCGCTTCGCTCATGTGATCCACCCCTCCTATTCTAAGAGGGGAGTTTTTTATTTACTCCACTGTGCGAAATCTCTTTCGTAATTCCCCTTAATTCTCTCCATAGGAGGATTAAAGTAACCGTATTTTAAATTGGGGAATTCTTCACGAAGCATGTCCATCATATTTCTAATACCAAATACATCCATGGGTTCAGTGATACCCATTTTACCAAGGTACCAATCGGGGTCGATGTTGAAGTTTCTCCACTGAATCATCTTGAGGTTGGTTTCCTTTATTACTTTTCTCAAAGCTTCGTATTCACCTTCTGTGTCGGTCATTCCAGGGAAGACGAAATAATTGATAGAACTCCATCCACCAAACTCATCTACTATGCGTAAGCTTTCAACGATGTCCTCAAATTTGTAATTATTTGGACGGTAATATTTTTCATACCAAGATTTCTGTAAGGAGTTGGTGCTTACGCGTATTGAATCCAAACCCGCTTCACACAGGGCTCTCACAGCTTTTGGCATGGAGCCATTGGTATTGATATTGATGCTTCCTCTTGAAGTATGTTTTCTTATTTCTTTGATCGCTTCTTTGATGGTTTCCCACATCAACAAAGGTTCACCTTCGCAACCCTGTCCGAAACTCACCAATGGAAAAGGAGCATTCATAAGATGTGGAACAGTGAACTCTACGATTTCTTCCACTGATGGTTTGAATTGCAAACGATCTTGTGGTGAAGTGATGGATTCAGATTCTGGTTGAAAAGAAATACAACCTATGCAATTAGAGTTACAAGCGGGAGAGGTGGGGATGGGGCATTCCCATCGGCCAATGAAATAGTTCCTAGCAGCGGGACAAGTATAGGTCCTGCAGCAGGTTTCAGCAAGGTGGTTCACCAATCGGTTGTTAGGATAGGCTTCTAACATTGCTTCAACCCCTAATTCGATTTTTTCTGGATCATATCCTGCACACTCTTGGCGGATATCGTTTTCTATCCTTAATGCAGTAACATAAAACTCATCGTTATGCCATCCAGCAGCAGTATAACAAAACAAAGGAAGTGTTTCAGCTTCAGGGGCAGTTTCAAATGCAGCTATGAAAGTGCCGGTATGGGCTGGAGGGATGAATGCGGCCACAGCCCATCCTTTTTCGCACAAGCGCATTTCACCAGTTAGTACGTCGATACCAATTCCTTTTCTGCCAGGAAGTTCATACAAAGAGCCTCCTTCTGGAAGCTTGATCCATTCTTCTATTTCGACTGGAAAGGCGTCCCAGCCAGCGCGACCAACCGCATAAAGGGTCTCGTCTTCAAAGATATTTCCTTTTCCATCTGAATAGAGCAAGTAAGGGGAGTGCGTGAGTGCCATATGCAAATTTACCGCTTATTTATTTACCCAATTGCTTAAGACAATAGTTGTTGAATTCTTCATCCTCTACATCATACTCATCATCTTCATCATCATCTGTTTCGAGTTGAAGCAATTGGTTGTTTTTGAAATCGATGGTGAGGATACCTCCGTTCAGAACAATATTGTCTATTTCTGACCATGTATGTTTTTTGGGAAACCATCCACCAATGGTGATGTAGGACTCGGTGAATCCAATTTCCTTTTTCTGCAAAAAGAATTTTTCGAGTATGCCAATTACAATAAAAAGAAGATTGGAGTTAGGGCCATCCCCAAAAAAACTAAGTCCAAACCCAGCGGCAATCAAGAGATAACTGAAACTGATGTTTTTCTTTTTTCTTTTTTCGACGATGTTGCTAAAGAGAAAAACCACTACCACAAAAACTGTTGCGTAGAGTCCGATTGATTTTGGCGAAGCAAAAAGCTGTAGGATTAGGATAAAAATTGAAAGCGCAGCCATGAGCCAGCCTGTTCTTTCCACAAGTTGGATATTCGGATTTTTTAAAACAACAAGATAATCTTGAACTGCTTTCTTACTCATTTAGGACGGGTTTTCGCAGAGCATGAGGTTACACAATTTGAAGATTACTCTTGCGCCTACGTTTTCATCCCATCCATCAGTACTTACACCAGTTTCACAGAGGTCGAATCCGATAATTGTTCTTCCACTGTTTAAAATTTTTCTGAAAAGGAAATTAAGTTGCTCCATCTCAAATCCGCCGGGGACGGGTGTTCCAGTATGTGGACAAAGTTTAGGGTCTAGTCCATCTATGTCATAACTGATATAGACTTTTTGAGGTAACTGTGCAATAATTTCATCAGTTACTTGCGACCATGGTTGTCCCTCAAATTGCCTTTCCTTGATTTCTTTTTCAAAATAAGTCACTACCCTAAAATCACTTTCGCAGATGTAGTTCCATTCTGATTCGCAATAATCTCTAATGCCTAACTGCACCAGCTTTTTCACATTGCTGAAATCATTCAATACGTTGTACATGATAGAACCATGAGAATGGTTTAATCCTTCAAATGATTTTCTCAAATCGCAATGCGCATCAATTTGCAAGATGCCAAACTCTTCATGTCTTTCGGAAAGTGCTTTGATAAGTCCGTATGCCACACTGTGATCACCACCCAACAAACCTAGTTTTTTCCCATTATCCAATCTGGACTTACATTGTTCATACACCCACTGATGAAGTTCTTCGCATCCTGCATTGACTTCTTTCAAGGTCTTCTTCATGAACTTATTCGACTCAATCTTGTCGCCAGAATTGATAAAATTGAGGTAGAGTTCATTCTCCTTTCTTAAAAAGTCGTTTTTTAGTAGGATTTTTTTATCGATGGGGAGCATAAATACCCCTTTTTTCCAGCTGTTTTGGAACTGGCTATCGAATAAATCGACTTGCAAACTAGCATTGAGCAGCCTTTCCGGTGACCTCGCCGTACCACTTTTAAAACTCACCGTCACTTCCCAAGGCACGGGAAGTATGATCAATTCCGCATTTTCTTCTGTAAAGGGAAGCCCGAACAAATTATTGTTTGCTACACTAATCCCGTTTGGGTCGAATCTGGATAGATCTGCAATCATTTTAGTAGATAATTGATTGAATTTCTGATAGTAACGCAATATTTCAGGGAAAAATTGCGTTTGAAGATTCAGGAAAACGCTGTAAGGTAAGTAAAATTGAAATTCAGCTGTTTATAGTACATTTGCATATTCGTAAATTATGAAAAAAATACACATTCTTGGTCTTGTTTTGATCGCGGGAGCGATTGGAGCACTTTTAACGTTAATGGGTGATATTAGCACCTATGATTCAGTGGAATCGGCAAGGAAAAAAGAAGGCAAGTTTGTTCATCTGATTGCCAAAATCGATACCACACAACCTATCGTTTATGATCCAATTAAGGATCCAAATTATTTGGCGTTTACTGCTGTTGACTCTTTAGGTTCAGCTACAAAGGTGGTGTACAAAAACGCAAAGCCAACCGACTTTGAAAAAAGTGCTAGGGTGGTGATGAAAGGTTCCATGAAAGGAGAAACTTTTGAATGCAAAGAAATTGTTTTGAAGTGTCCATCTAAATACACTGATGAGCAAGGTGCACAGCCTGGTAAAATGACTGAGACTTCATACAAGACTACCGAGTAGTTTTTCAACCAAAACAAATTAAGCTATGATTGAATATAATGGAGAGCATTTGCTCATTGGGCAAATAGGGATGTTTCTAACCCTACTTGCCTTTTTTTCTGCTTTACTAGCAACCTTTGCAAATATAAAAGCAGCAAATGCATCGGATGTGTTAATGGAAAAGCCATGGCAAAAAGTAGCCAGAACCTCATTCATTATCAATGTGGTTTCAGTAATTGGCTTGTTTCTTGTTTTATATCTGATTATTTACAACCATTATTTTGAATACCAATATGCACACAAGCACTCAAAACGTAGCTTGGATGTGCAGTACCTCCTCAGTTGTTTCTGGGAAGGACAGGAAGGTAGTTTCATGTTGTGGGCATTCTGGAATGCGGTATTGGGATTGTTTTTAATTAAACGTTCTAATAAATGGGAACATCCTGTAATGACCGTAATGAGTGTTGCGCAGGTGTTCTTAGCGAGTTTCCTCATTGGAATTTATTTCTTCGATATCAAGATTGGTTCTAATCCTTTTGTGTTGATGAGAAATGAGTTTCCTGATGCACCTATTTTTAATGATCCTGATTACCTCAGCAAATACATTTTGGATGGTAACGGATTGAACATCTTGTTACAGAATTATTGGATGGTTATTCATCCGCCTATATTATTCCTAGGTTTTGCATCTGCAATTGTTCCTTATGCTTTTGGTGTTGCAGGTTTGTGGAAAAAGGATCATGCTGGTTGGTTAAGACCAGCAATGCCATGGGCTTTGTTCTGTGCTGGTATTCTAGGTCTAGGTATTATGATGGGTGCAGCATGGGCTTATGAGTCACTTACTTTTGGAGGTTATTGGGCATGGGATCCTGTAGAGAATGCATCAATGGTGCCTTGGCTTTTATTGGTTGC
>JBDLUR010000187.1:0-3147 GCA_039805205.1 Bacteroidota bacterium | reverse complement strand
CCTCCAATTGGAGGGTTTATTATGTTAAGACGATGATGATTATTTGATGTTAAAGGCTTTTTTCACCTTTGCTACATAATCCAGTTTCTCCCAAGTAAACAATTCAACTTTCATTGTTTTTGTTTTACCATCCGGACTTGTGAAGGTCTTTGTAACAACTTCATTCTTTCTGCCCATATGACCATATGCAGCAGTCTCGCTGTACATTGGAGTTCTTAATTTCAATCTTTGCTCGATGAAATAAGGTCTCATATCGAAAACCGATTCAACGATTTTACCAATTTGCCCGTCAGTCAAGTTTACCTTAGCTGTACCAAAAGTATTCACATTGATTGAAGTTGGTTTCGCAACACCAATAGCATAGGATACCTGAACAAGAATTTCACTGGCAACACCAGCAGCAACTAAGTTCTTAGCAATATGACGTGTAGCATAAGCAGCAGAGCGGTCAACTTTACTTGGATCTTTTCCTGAGAAAGCTCCACCACCGTGTGCACCTTTACCACCATAAGTATCTACTATGATCTTGCGGCCAGTCAAACCAGTGTCACCATGTGGACCACCAATTACAAACTTACCTGTTGGGTTGATGTGGTATTTGATGTCGTTGTTGAACAACTTAGCATATTTCTTATACTTCGACTTTACACGAGGGATAAGAATTTCAATGATATCTTTTTTGATTTTAGCAAGCATTTTTGCTTCACCATCAAAATCATCGTGCTGAGTAGAAACAACGATAGCATCGATCCTAACTGGTTCATTTTTATCGTTATACTCTAATGTTACTTGTGACTTAGCATCAGGTCTTAAATACTTGATTGCCTTATTTTCTCTTCTAAGTGCTGCAAGTTCAATTAATATTTTGTGGGCTAAATCGAGCGCTAAAGGCATATAGTCTTCAGTCTCGTTAGATGCATATCCAAACATCATCCCTTGATCACCTGCACCCTGGTCTTCTTTCTTCTTTCTGTCAACTCCCTGATTGATATCAGCTGATTGTTCGTGAATTGCACTGAGGATTCCACAGCTGTTTGCTTCAAACATGTATTCACTCTTGGTATAACCAATTTTCTTGATCACATTACGAGCGATATCTTGAACATCTAAGTAAGCTTTTGATTTTACTTCTCCTGCTAAAACAACTTGCCCTGTTGTTACAAGTGTTTCACAAGCTACTTTTGATTGTGGGTCGAAAGCAAGAAAATTATCTATCAGCGCATCTGAAATTTGATCCGCAACCTTATCTGGGTGTCCTTCTGAAACACTTTCTGATGTAAATAGGTAAGACATGTATTAATTGATTTTTTGCAAATATAGAGATGAATATCAAAGTTTAGAGTAAATAACCCTGAATTTCATTTTTTTGCTGCTGTGACTTCCACCACCCAGCACCACATTTCCTCTTGCCAGATTATTAAGCGCAAAGGTTATCAATAAATCCTCGTAACGCACTGCGTAAGGAGCATATAGTCTAAGTTTGAAGTTGGGGTTGTTTCTGGTAATGATTCCCTGCATATATCTAGTTATGTTCATCTCATAACCTGATACCAAGTTATTAGAAAAATCTTTAACGTATTTACGTTGTCCGCCGAAGAAAAGAGGTTCAAATTGACCATCTAAGAAAGCATCGTTAACAAAGGGAGCAAAAGTGTTAGTTAAAGTATCTAGGAATTCCAAATACAAGAATTCAGGTGTACCAAAAAGAGATGATCTTCTTCCTGGTGTTTCAACTTCTTCCATGGATAGTTTTGCAAGATGGATGATTACATTTCCTTTTTTCTGTCGGAATTCAGTCAGTCCCGGTATTTGCAAAGAGGCATAAGTTCCTGGAGCTGCTTGTAAATAAACAAGACTATCACCCCTTGGCTTGTCTCCTAAATGAAGTGCAGCTTCACTGCCATTGTAAACACGTTGTACATAGTTAACACCTGCTCCAGGATATAGACTATTGAATTTAAAATCTCGATAAGTAGTATCTCTAATACCATCCTTATCATATCTATAATACAAACGTAAATGGGTTGATGTATCACTCATTGCAAAGCTCATCAATGCATTGGCTGATGTTCCGTTGGTTTGAGGTACAAGTGCAAATCCTTTGAAGAAGTCTCTGAAAATAGTGTCGTTATAATACGGACTTCTTGCAGAGGTATCAAAAGCTAAAAGCGATCTTGAGAAAGAATTATTTAATTTTATTCTTAACTGGTTAACTCTGGTCTGACGAAAAGTGAAGATTGAGTCATCTAACTCTTTGGGTGCAAATGTCTTACTTCCGATTAGTTCGCCATAACGAATGTTTCTTCCAGTATTGTAAGCTGTATCTACCCTTAATAACTCAGAAACCCTGTGTACATTAATAGTTTGGAGTGCATTTGTATCTCCAAAAGTATTTGTCCATCTCAAACACAATACAGCCGAATCTAGGTAGAGGCTATCTGCTGAATTCTGAAAGAAATAAGGGAAACCTGGAGGTAGAAGTTCAAAGAATATTGATGCAGTTGTTTTTCCAAATTGTGGATCATTGGAAATGTGTCCTAATATATACTGGCCAGCATTTCCCCTAGCGTCTCTTCCAATTTTGGGAAGCAAAGAATCAGGAGTTACAAAGTTGGTTGCTATTACCTCAAAGGTTGTGTCGAAAGTGTTGATATTATCAACAACAGGAAGCAATTCAGCACCTATATCAGTACCCTTAATTTTGGTACACTGAATCAAGAAGATAGCAGAAAATACAATAAGAATACCATTCAACAAGCTTCGATTTCTTCTCACGTAGTTAATTTTAACTGGGTAGTTTTTTACTTGTTTGCAAGGTCGCTATACAATTGTAAATACTCTGTTAAATCGGAGTCTGGTTGGTAAGGAATAACCTTTTTGCCTTTTACTTTAGAAAACGCATCGGTCAGCTTTTTTTCAACCTCAGCATCGCCAAAAGAAATAGCATCTGCGTAAGTAGCTCCCCCATTGAACATGGCAAAGTTGTTGTTATCCTTGTAGGCTTCCATTTCTTTTTCTTTAATCATAGCATTGATCATGCTGTTTTTTAAGAAATTAGGCCCAAGTTTTTCTTTGAATGTATTTTGCCCTATGGTAAAGAGCACCTTACTATTGCTGAAAACAGGCTCCTTTTTGTATGCTGTTTTC
>JBDLUR010000186.1:0-5266 GCA_039805205.1 Bacteroidota bacterium | reverse complement strand
AAGCGCCGTTTTGTCCCTCAATAACTTCCGATATAGTAGACAAGTTCTTTTTGTTAAACGCTGCACCGATTACTTTTGTTTCTGCTCCTAATCCTGGTAAATACGGATCATTAAATCTTACGGTGTCAACATTAGCTGTAATTCCAGCGTTTTGTGTGGCGATTTTTGCAAAATCTTTTTCTCCTGCAATCTTTTTTGAGATCTGTTCAGCCTTCTTTTTATTGCGAAGAATTGGTTCTACTAAAACTCTAGCTACCGTGGCAGGTTGAACCCCCTCTTTTAATTCGTTGGTCACGATTGCTACAACATATTGACTCTTAAGGTCAAATGGCTCAGAAACGGTACCGATTTTGTTTTCGAAAGCCCATCTTACAAGAGACCTAGAACTAAGTGGTCCTGCTGTATAATCAAAACCCCTTACGTTATCTGCAGTGTTTTTTGTCAGCTTCATTTTTGCAACGGTCTCATCAAACGACTTTTGATCTTTGCTTGAAGCTGCAAATTGTGCCGCTGCTGTTGATGCGGTAACATCAGTCTCTTCGCTTGCTACAATTGGTTTTGATAAATAAGCAACCTTGTATCCCTCTTCAAAATTTTTCTGGTTGAGAATCTCGATTACATGGTAGCCGAAAGATGTTTTTAGAACAGAGAAGCTTCCCTTAGGCTTGTACTGTGCGTATTCTGCAAAGTCTTTATCGAGTGTACCCATATCAATTGAAGAGAAATTATACTCTCCGCCGTTTGCTTTACTTCCTTGGTCGTCGCTTAGTGTTAAGGCCAAAGATCCAAAGTCTGCACCACCTTTAATTGCAGCGAAAATACTATCAGCCGACTTCTTTGCTGCGCTGTCAGTTCTTCTTTGTTGTCCGCTTCTTGGATCAACAGTACCTACAAGGATGTGTCTTAGTTTAACAGAGTCTGGTAGTGTTTTTGTTTCAATTTTCTTTGCAATAACAAAACTACCCCCATCTAAATAAGGACCAACAACAGAACCTACCGGCATTGCTATTATGGCATCTTTTGCGCTCATTTGTAACCTTGACTTCAACGCAAATCCATCGAAATAAGGTAATACTGTATTGTTTCTTGTTACAAAGCCTTTTGCGTCGGCTGTTGATTGAAATTCATTTTTTAATCCATCAAGCTGGTTGAACAACTTAGCGGTGTCTTGTTGTGTTGGGGTTGCACTAAATGAAACATAGGTAATGTTTCTAACGTGCTCTTGTTTAAATTCTTCTTTGTGTGCATTCACATAATCAGAAATCTCCTGATCGCTTATTTTAACAGTGCTGTCTGCAATAGTGGTATAAGGAACGCCAACAAATGAAATAGAAGCAATGGCGTTATTATCGCTAGCCATTTTTTCTAACATCCATTTAGGAACATAAGATCCTTGAGCAATAAGTGAGGTATATTTCTGAGTCAACAAGTTAATTTCAATTGGATTCAACAATTGATCATTTACGCTCGCAATGTCTTCAGCCTTACCCTTCTTCATGTTGGTGAACCAATTTTTGGCAGCCGCTACATCAAAAGCTCCTGTTGTAGGATTTTGAAACAACTGCTTAAACTCTTGTGGTGCGTCTTCAGAAAAAAGAACAGCGCCTAGCTCTTTTGGAGTAATTGCTATACCTAGTTTATTAGCCTCGTTCTTTACTAGATTCTCTTGTATATAAGTATTCCAAACATTTTCAACGATTGACTGAGTAGTCATCTCATCGGTTTGCATACCCTGAGATCTGTAGTTTTGCTCTACTTGGTTTACTTTTTGGCTAAATTCCAAAAGGTCTACATCGCTTCCATTAATGCTCCCTACGGCAGAAGGCTGACTATTAAACAGGTTGTTGTTTCCACCAATAAAAGCATCTTGTACAAGAAAGGCAATCAAACTGATAGAAATCATAACAGTTAATACAACTGCGGCCTTATCCCTGATTTTCTGAATAATTGACATATGGTATATATTATTATATAGGAGGGCAAAAATAGGCTAAAATTGGTTATTAACAAACTGTGGAAAACCACTCCTACAACTTCTTTTTCCTTGGATTTTAAAGTATCCACATTGTTTTGTTGATATCTCAATATTTATGTGCATTACCTCCTTTTTTTCATTTTAAAATTGTTGATTATTAAAAAGATCTCCACGGGTCAAAACCTAAGAAATTTGAAATCTCTGTTTTGAAACATTTTCTTCATTGTTTATCCACAAGACACTGACTTGGTTAATGCTGTTTATATTTTTTTAGGAAAAACTATTTTTTTGTGGATTAATCTATTGATTACTGAATTAATATAGGCTTGTTATTCACCCTCAAATGTGAATTACTGTTTATTCTTGTTAATTAGGTCTAATAAAAAATATATAAAATCAGTTTTTCACATTTCCACATCCCTAATAGTAATAAGCTTTTTTAAATATAATATATACATATAAATACTACCTGAATTATGAACATTCAAATGAATAGAAAAATTCTCATCTTTGATGCAGATTAACATTTGTATGAAAGAAATAAACAATATTATTTTTGATTTAGGAGGAGTACTGATTGACTGGAATCCAGAATATATGTACAAAAAATTAATCACAGATCAAGAAAAAAGAAATTGGTTTTTAAATACAATTTGCACAGCTGATTGGAATGAACAACAAGATGGTGGAAGATTAATACAAGATGCAAATAATGAATTATTACAAACATATCCCGACTATAAAGATTGGATACTTGCTTATTATGAAAGATGGGAAGAAATGTTGAATGGTCCTATTTCTGGTACTGTGGAAATTTTTAAAACAATAAAGGAAAATAAAAAACACAACATTTATGCACTCACCAATTGGAGTGCTGAAACATTTCCAAAAGCATTGCAACTATTTGATTTTTTACATTGGTTTGATGGAAGAGTTGTATCTGGTGAAGAAATGACAAGAAAACCATTCCGAGATATTTATGAAATCATTTTATCTCGATTTAATCTGCATCCAGAAAAAACTTTATTTATAGACGATAATTTAAGAAACATAAATGCAGCCCAAGAGTTAGGAATACAGTGTATTCATTTTCAATCTCCAGAACAACTTAAGGAAGTATTATTAAAAGAAAATATATTGTAATTAGCTAAAAATCTGATAGGTTATAAAACTCAGTGCGTAAGCTATTACTGTCATGTATACTAATTGAATTAAGGGCCATTTCCATGATCCTGTTTCTTTTTTTACAATAGCCAATGTACTCATACATTGCATTGCTAATAAATAAAAAACAAGTAAAGAAAATCCAGTTGCTTTTGTATAGACTGGTGAACCATCAACACGTGTAGCTGATTGCATTTTATTTCTTAATGTTTCACTATTTTCATCAGCATCTTCACCAACGCTATATAATGTTGCCATTGTACCTACGAAAACTTCTCTTGCAGCAAATGATGTAATTAATGCAATACCAATTTTCCAATCATAACCAAGTGGTTGTATAACTGGTTCTATACTTCTTCCCATTATACCAGCATATGAATATTCTAGTAATGCAGAAGATTTTTCTGCTTCATATTCATTTATTTTATTTGGATTAGTTTGGATTAATACCTCATATTTTTTTTCTATTTCTTCTCTCTTTTCAGAAGGACCATATGAACTAAGTGCCCACAGTACAAGAGAAATAACCATAATTACTTTACCTGCATCAAATACAAAAACCTTTGCTTTTTCAACCATGGTTATAATAATATTTTTCCATCTTGGTTGTCTATATACAGGAAGTTCTAATATGAAAAAACTCTTTTCTTTTATTTTTATAAATAAGTTCAGAATATAAGAAACAAGCATTGCTACCACAATACCCAATACATATAATCCCATCAATACCAAACCTTGTATACTAAGTATACCAAATATGTATTCATTAGGAATTATTAAAGAAGCAAGAATAGTGAATACAGGAAGCCTAGCACTACAACTCATAAATGGAGTAACCAAAATGGTTAATAATCTCTCTTTTTTATTTTCAATATTTCTTGCACTCATAATGGCTGGAACTGCACAAGCAAATCCACCAATCATTGGCATAACACTCTTTCCATTTAAACCAACACGCCTCATTATCCTATCTGATAGAAAACTAATCCTAGCCATGTATCCTGTATCCTCTAAAAGCGTAATTAAACCAAACAAAATCATGATTTGAGGTACAAACACAATAATACCTCCGAATCCAGCTAGAACGCCATTTATTAACAAATCACTAAACCATCCTGGATTCATTACACTGCCTAAATACCCACCAACGAAACCCACAGCTTCTTCAATTGCGGTCATTGGATATTCTGCAATCCAAAAAACACTTTGAAATAAAATAAATAAAACAACACCCATTATCAAATAACCCCATGTTCTGTGAAGAAAAAAGTAATCGAGTTTATCTGAAAATAACTTTCTCTTTTCGGGTGTGTTTTCTTCTACAGTATTTTTTACGATTAAACGTATACGCTGATATCTTTTTTGAATATCCTCAGCTTGGATCTTAGTGTGGTTAAAAGCATATTTTTTTTCAATTTCTTCTATGCTTTCTTGTTCCTTACAACTTAGATCAAATGATTCATGATTGATTAAATGATGGATTGCTCCATAATTAGACAACTTAGGTATTAGTTGTTTTACCTCCTCAATTGCGTCCTCAGCTAATTCGTTAATGGGATAGAAATCATGACCCGGTACTACAGTATTAAAAAGCACAGAAACTGTAGATTTCAATTGATCAACCCCTTTTCCTGTTCTAGCGTTAACCACTACAACAGGAACCCCCATCTCTCTTGCTAATTGATCTGCGTCTACCTTAATTCCTCTTTTTTTGGCCATATCCGTCATGGTTAAAGCCACAACGAGTGGTATTTTTAAATCAATTACCTGCGATACATACAATAAATTCCTTCTCAGGTTACTTGCATCAGCTACAACAATAGCCAAGTCTATTTTTTCTCCCTTATCGGGAAACATCAATTGTTTGTAAGAAACCCATTCATCTTCTCTTCTGGGATATAAACTATAAGTTCCCGGTAAATCAATTACTGTACAGGAACCATAACCGGGTAATGAAAAATGACCTAGTTTTTTTTCAACGGTAACCCCAGGAAAATTACCTACTTTTTGGTTTAACCCCGTTAAAAGGTTAAACAAAGAGCTTTTTCCGCTATTCGGGTTTCCTAAAATGGCTATATGTAATTCTCTGCTCAAATTGATATAAAGCGCAAAGGTAGTCCCAAAAAC
>JBDLUR010000185.1:0-3313 GCA_039805205.1 Bacteroidota bacterium | reverse complement strand
GCACAACAGAAAATAAATCCTGAGTCCATTGCTTCAAAAATGAGCTGGTTTCAAGATGCTAAATTGGGCATCTTTGTTCATTGGGGAATTTATGCGGTAGATGGTGTCGACGAAAGTTGGGCATTTTACAACAAGAAGATGTCATGGGAAGCCTACATGAAGCAACTCAATGGATTTACAGCTTCCAAATACAATCCTACTGATTGGGTTAACTTGATTAAAGCATCAGGAGCTAAGTATGCCGTGCTGACTACCAAACATCATGATGGGGTGGCACTTTGGAATACTAAACAGAATCATTACAGTACTGTAAAAAATACTCCTGCCAAAAGGGATGTGCTAACACCGTTTTATCAGGAGTTGAGAAAGCAAAATATCAAGGCTGGGGCTTATTTTTCTCTAATTGATTGGAGTCACCCCGACTATCCTGCGTTCATGAAAGATAGTATGCGCTATTCCTTAAAAGATCAGCCAGCTAGATGGCAAAAATTCAGGGACTTCTATCAATCGCAACTCAATGAAGTTGCAGATCAGTTTAAACCAGATCTTTTTTGGTTTGATGGTGATTGGGAACATACAGCTGAAGAATGGGAAAGTGAAAAGGTAAGGGCTAATTTACTTGCCAGAAATCCAAATACAATCATCAATGGAAGATTAATGGGTTATGGTGATTATGATACTCCTGAACAGAATGTGCCAGTAACACGACCGAAATACAATTGGTGGGAATTGTGTATGACCATCAATAACAATTGGGGTTTTCAACACCGTGATACCAATTGGAAAACACCTTCACAAATCATTGCACTTTTTGCTGATGTGGTGAGTCATGGTGGAAATTTACTATTGGATATCGGGCCAAAAGAGGATGGCACAATACCTGAAGAACAGCGGAATGTCTTACTTGAATTGGGAAATTGGAACAAGAAACATGATAGAGCCATTTTCGGTTCAATACCTGGAATTGCACAAGGGCATTTTTATGGACCTACTACCATGTCTAAAGATTCTACAAAGCTGTATTTGTTTTTACAGGGACAAACAGCAGGAGAAATCATGATTAAGGGATTAGACAATGCTATTCAGTCTATCAAAGTTGTGGGTAACGAACAATACCTGACGCATAAAGTAGTTGGAAAAATTTCTTGGAGTCCAGTTCCTGGTTTAGTGTACATCAATATACCTCAAGGTGTTCAAGATAAATACATGACCGTCCTTGAACTTCAATTGGATAAACCAGTAAAACTTTATCGTGGTAGGGGTGGTTTCGAATAATGAAATACTTCCTCAGTAATTACCCATTTGGTATCTGGAGATGCCCATGGAATACGTTGCTGAAAGTTACTCATCAAAGTTTCCCATTCTTGTACTTTATTATTTGCTAAATCCATTCTTGCTTTTTCTTCAAAAGAAAAGCTATCGTTTGTCTCTAATTGCATGATGAGGCGATTGCCAGTTCTGTATATGCGCATCGTTTCAATACCAGAATCACCAAGGCTTTGAAGTACTTCGGGCCATACTTCTTGATGGTAAAGATCATATTGCCTGATTACTTCAGGGTCGTCTTTTAAATCTAGTGCTAAACAATATCTTTTCATGGTGTTGATTTTATTTTATGACCCTTCCATCCAAAAAGGAATACTACAAAAAAGCAAATCAGCGGTACACTATATCCAATTTGAATATTATCGTTGCTTTGATCAATAATATAGCCCATGGCGACGGGAAAGATGGCGCCTCCAATGATGGACATTACAATCAATGAAGATGCTGCTTTGGTTTCTTCTTTCAATCCTTTTATGCCTAATGAGAAAATAGTGGGAAACATAATCGACATGAAAAATCCTAAACCGCCCAATGCCAAAACTACATATTGACCATCTGTGTAAATTGCAATTGTACACATGAGAATACTGACGAGCGAGTAAATGGTTAATAGTTTTGCAGCATCGATGAATCTCATTAATACGCTTCCAAGAAATCTACCAAGCATAAAGAGTAAACCATAGGCACTGAGGTATTTTCCTGCTGTTATTTCATCAGCGCCACCGCCACTCATGGCAACTCGAATAAAAAAGCTGGTTACACAAACTTGTGCGCCTACATAAAAAAATTGTGCAACAATTGCCCAACGGGTATGTTGATTTTTTAAAGCGGTTTTTATATTTCCTTTTTCTTCTTGGTTTTCTTGTTTGAATTCAGGGAATTTATACAATAGAAAAATAATGGCTATAAACAATAGAAAACCTCCAAGAAAAGCATAGGGGAGAATAACAGACTGTGCTTCTTGGTCAAGATAGGAATTTCTTGCAGTCTCACTCATCGCAGTCAATTCTTCATTGCTAAACGACTTTCCAGACAAGATTAAAAAAGTGCCTATTAATGGTGCAATAAATACGGCTAGTCCATTGAAGGACTGCGCAAGGTTTAATCGGGCTGTAGAACTGGATGTGTCTCCGAGTTGGGCAGCATAAGGATTTGCTGCTGTTTCTAAAATGGTTAGTCCACAACCTATGATGAATAAACCTGTCAGGAATATTTCATAAGTTCTTGAATAGGCAGCAGGAATAAATAGGAAACATCCTAAGCTGAAAACAAGCAGGCCAGTGATTATTCCACGCTTGTAACCGAATTTTTGGAGAAGCCACCCAGCAGGAAGTGCTGCAATGAAATAGGCAAAATAAACGGCAGTATCCACAAAAGTTGATTGCATATTCGAAAGCAATAAAGCTTTTCTAAGATGTGGAATCAAGATGCCATTCAGGTTATTGGCAATGCCCCATAGAAAGAACAAGGTGGTAACAAGAATAAATGGGAGCAGGTAGTTGGTTTTTTGGGTTGTCATGCAATCATTTTTTATTCTATAGCACGGTCGAGATGCACATATCCTCCATCAACATGTATCAATTGTCCGGTTGTATGTGATGAACGATCGGATAAAAGAAAGGTCACCATATTTCCTATTTCTTCAATAGTGGTCATTCTTTTATCCAAAGGAATCTTTTGTTCAATCTTGGTTAGAACTTCTGTTGGATTAGACAGTGAATTGATCCAGGTCTCATACATAGCGGTATAACATTCTGCAACAACAACAGCGTTCACTCTTATACCATATTTTAATAACTCTACAGCCCATTCTCTTGTTAATGCATTTCGAGCGCCATTTGCAGCTGCGTATCCAGAAGTGTTTCCTTGTCCCGTTTCTGCTACTTTAGAACTGATGTTGACAATTGATCCTTTTGATTTGATGAGGTAGGGTAATGTTGATTGTGTAATGGTATAGTAGTGTAAGAGATTTTTGTCGAGCGACTGC
>JBDLUR010000184.1:0-3227 GCA_039805205.1 Bacteroidota bacterium | reverse complement strand
CAGAGGTAGTTCCAGATATTGTTGAAACTAGAATGAGATTAGATCTTCCTAAGAGCTTAAAGCCAGCTGGAGATAAAGTAGTGGTGAAAGTCGATTATGAATACACTGTTCCTGAATATGGCGCCGATAGAACTGGTATTCTAAAAAATGCTGATGGTAATATTTATGCCATAGCGCAGTGGTACCCTAAAATTTGTGTATTTGACGATATTCAGGGTTGGAACACCTTGCCTTATTTAGGTGCAAGTGAATTCTACTTGGAATACGGAAATTTTGATGTTGCCATTACTGCACCTGCTAATCATGTTGTTGTAGCTTCTGGAGATCTTTTGAACCCATCAGAAGTAATGACAGCTGAGCAATTGAAAAGATACCAGCAGGCTCATCAATCAGATGCTACAGTCATGATCAGGAGCAGGGAAGAAGTTAAAGATGCTTCATCAAGATCAGCAAAGCCTTCGCTTACTTGGAAATACCATATTACCAATGCCAGAGATTTCGCATGGGCTTCATCTGCATCCTTTATTTGGGATGCTGCTAAAATCAACCTGCCTAGCGGTAAAAAAGCATTGGCACAATCTGTTTATCCGATCAGTTCCGATGGTACCAATGCATGGGGAAGAAGCACAGAATATACCAAAGCGAGTATTGAAAACTATTCTAAGCGTTGGTTTGAATTCCCTTATCCAATCGCGACAAACGTTGCAAGCAATGTAGGTGGAATGGAATATCCAGGTATTGTTTTCTGTGGTTCGAATGCAAAAACCGGAGCTTTATGGGGTGTAACTGATCATGAATTCGGACATACTTGGTTCCCAATGATTGTAGGAAGCAATGAAAGAAAATATGGTTGGATGGACGAAGGCTTCAACACCTTTATCAATGATATAGCTGCAAAGGATTTCAATAATGGAGAATATGCTCAACCTGCAGCAAGCGCACACGAAATGGCAAAAATCATGTATAGCGATAGATCAGAAACTATCATGAAAACACCTGATGGAATGAAAGAATTCAATATCGGACTTTCTCTCTATTATAAGCCAGGCTTTGCATTGGGTTTATTAAGAGAGCAAATTGTGGGTGAAAAGAGATTTGATGAAGCGTTTAAAAAGTATATCAGAGATTGGGCATACAAACATCCTTCGCCATGGGACTTTTTCAGGAGTATTGAAAGCAGCGTAGGTGAGGACTTGGGATGGTTCTGGAAGGGTATGTTCTTGGAAAACTGGCGCTTAGATCAAGCAGTGACCAAAGTGGAATACCAGAACAACAATGCAAAAAATGGCGCGATAGTCACAATTGAAAACCTTGACAAAGTAGCCATGCCTGTTGTTATTGAATATGAAACAGTTTCAGGGACAAAAGGAAGGGTTAAATTACCTGTAGAAGTATGGCAAAGTACTGCTACGGTTAAAACAAGAATTCCTGTTCAAGAAGAGCTAAAAAGAGTAACAATAGACCCAGATAAGGTTTTCCCTGATTTTAATGGAGAAAACAATAGCTGGACAGTCAACAAATAATTAGAGATTTAATGAAAAAATTCCCTAATTATCCACATTTTTCCTAATTTTGCACTCCTTCAGCTTAAAAACTGAAGTATTCCCAAATGGTCCCATAAGTACTTCATCTGTTTGAAGTCACCAGTAGGGGTAACTTAAAATTTGATTTTTTATGCCAAAAGTGAAAACCCACTCCAGGGCCAAAAAAACCTTTAAGGTCACTGGATCAGGAAAGATCACCTTCAGAAAACCTTCAAGAGGTCACTTGCTTACAAAAAAGTCCACTAAACGTAAACGTGCTCTGCGTGTAACCGGTCAGGTTGGTCACTCCAATCTTGATTTCGTAATGAGATTATTGCGTCTCAAATAGTGACTTCCATTCATCATTTAAACTAATTAAGATATGCCACGTTCAAAAAATGCAGTTGCTTCTAGAGCACGCAGAAAAAGAATACTAAAACAAGCCAAAGGCTTCTACGGTAAAAGAAAAAATGTATATACAGTAGCGAAAAACGTCCTTGAAAAAGGTCTTACTTATAGCTATGTTGGTCGTAAGTTAAAGAAAAGAGACTACCGCAGTCTTTGGATCGTACGTATCAACGCTGCTGTGAGAGAAGAGGGACTTACCTACTCTGAGTTCATCAACAAACTCAAAGTAAAGGGTATTGAACTTGATCGTAAGGTTCTAGCTGATCTTGCTATGAACAACCCAGCTTCTTTCAAAGAGCTTGTAAACTCTGTAAAATAATTACAGCGCTTAAATATTAGGAACCGGATGTATAAATTAACATCCGGTTTTTTATTTTAAGTAATGAAAAAAATTAATTTTGTTCTTTCAATCTAAATAAAAACCAGTGAAAGGTAACATGAGCAATACCTATACAGACCTCGTTAAACAAACCTTTTATTTTCCTCAGGAAGGATTTGAAACCAAGGATAGCAACTTGTATTTTAATGGTTTAGATCTTAAGGCAATAATTGAAAAATATGGCACGCCTTTAAAGCTGACCTATTTGCCAAAAATTGGATCACAAATCAATAAAGCAAAATCACTTTTCCAACAGGCTTTTAAAAAGCACAATTACGAGGGGAAATATCATTATTGCTATTGTACCAAGAGTTCACATTTCTCTTTCGTTGTAGAAGAGGCACTTCAACATGATATACATCTTGAAACTTCATTTGCATACGATATTGAAATCATCAACAACCTTTACAAGAGAAGGAAAATTACCAAAGACACCTTTATCATCTGTAATGGTTTTAAGCAAAAGACGTATACTTCTAGAATTGCTCGCTTAATCAATACTGGTTTCAAAAATGTTATTCCAGTATTAGACAACAAAGAAGAACTAGAGCGATACAAACGTGCAGTAAAAGAACCTTTCAAATTAGGAATTCGTGTTGCTGCTGAAGAAGAACCTAATTTTCCTTTCTACACTTCGAGATTAGGAATACGTGCGAAAGATATTCTTGAGTTTTATGTAGATCAAATTGAAGGCTACGAAGAGAAATTCCAGTTGAAAATGTTGCACATCTTCCTCAATAAAGGTATCAAAGATGATATCTATTATTGGAGTGAGTTGAATAAAGTCATTAACCTTTATTGCCAGCTTAAAAAGATTTGTCCGGAATTGGATTCTATCAATATTGGTGGTGGTTTCCCCATCAAACATTCATTGGGCTTCGAGTACAACTATGCTTTCATGATCAATGAAATTGTAG
>JBDLUR010000183.1:0-3947 GCA_039805205.1 Bacteroidota bacterium | reverse complement strand
AGCTGAATTCATCATCACTTGCGATGGAGCTTTTCGCGGACCAAAAGATATTCCACTTAAAAATGTAATTGATGATGCACTGGTCAGTTGTCCTTTTGTAAAACGTGTTATTGTTTACATGCACACCAAGACTCCTGTCAGTATGCTAAAGGGCAGAGATGTGTGGTGGCAAGTGGAAATAGAAAAAGTTGAAGACAAGCATTTCTCAGCGGTAAGCATGGATGCTGAAGATCCATTATTTATTCTCTATACCTCTGGATCGACAGGTAAACCGAAGGGCGTAGTACACAGTAGTGCGGGATACATGCTCTACACCAATTATACTTTCGTCAATGTGTTTCAATATCAACCTGGGGAAATTCATTTCTGTACAGCAGATATTGGATGGATTACAGGGCACTCTTATATTGTATACGGACCGCTAAGCGCAGGTGCAACATCATTGATGTTTGAAGGTATCCCCACCTTCCCCGATGCTGGTCGATTTTGGGATATCATTGATAAGTATAAAGTGAATATCCTTTATACTGCACCAACAGCCATCAGAAGCTTGATGGCCTTCGGCTTAGGCCCTATTCAAAATAAAGACCTGAGTTCTTTGAGGATGTTAGGCACTGTTGGAGAGCCCATCAATGAAGAGGCATGGCATTGGTATGATGAACACATCGGAAAGAAAAAATGTCCCATCGTCGACACCTGGTGGCAAACAGAAACAGGTGGCGTAATGATCAGCAACCTTGCTGGCGTTACTCCAGCTAAACCGAGTTTCGCAACCTTGCCCATGCCTGGAGTTGAACCTTTATTGGTGGATGAAAAAGGAATTGAGATCAAAGAAAATAATGTGACAGGCAATCTCTGTATTCGATCTGCATGGCCTTCTACCATCAGAACGACTTACGGAGATCATGAAAGATGCAAAACAAATTATTTCGCGACTTACGACAATTTATACTTCACAGGAGATGGTGCGTATAGAGATGATAATGGTTTCTATCGCATCACAGGAAGAGTTGATGATGTGTTGAATGTAAGCGGACATCGTATCGGGACTGCCGAAGTGGAGAATGCGATTAACATGCATGCGGGTGTTGTTGAAAGTGCAGTGGTTGGTTACCCACATGATGTAAAGGGTCAAGGCATTTATGCCTATGTTATTTACAATGGATTACATGGAGAAGAAGAATTGATAAGAAAAGATATCACTGCTACGGTTACAAGAGTAATTGGTCCGATTGCAAAACCTGATAAAATTCAATTGGTAAGTGGACTACCAAAAACAAGAAGTGGAAAAATCATGCGCCGAATCCTTAGAAAAATTGCAGAAGGAGAATTAGAAAACTTAGGCGATACCACCACCTTACTTGATCCAAATGTTGTAGATGAAATCAAAAACGGAAAACTATAATAATGAACATGTTCGTATTTTAAAAGACAATTGAGTTTTATAAAATAACTGTGTAATTAAAATAAAAAGCGGGAGATATTCTATCTCCCGCTTTCATTTTATGCAGAGCCTTAATTAATTACCGAATCTTACACCAACTGTATAAGGGAATTGGTTCAAACCATACTTGTGTAATGGTGTCATTGAATAAGAACCGTATAATTTAACCGGACCTAATCCTAACTCACCAACATAAGCCAATTTAAATTGCTCGAGGTTGAAGTCGGTTTTATTTTTATCCATACCAGATGCACTCTTCTGCTTCTGACGTGCCCCAATTAAATATCCTCCACTAACACCAGCAGAAATCTGGAACCCTTTTTTGACTTTAGATGGATTGGTATTGATGTTCACCATCAATGGAACAGTAAGAAAGTTGGCAACCAATTTATTCTTAGAGAATACCGATCCTTTGTCTGTTGTATACACATCAGCTCCATCTACATAAGTAATACCTGTCTTTAAGAAATAGTTATTGCTCTCAATACCCAAGCCATATTTCAAATTAACAACACTCTTCACAACACTCAAACGCTGCATGAAAAACCAAAGATTAAAATTAGATACTCGCGAGGTTCTCAAAGCATAGTTACCAGCTCTGTTAGGTACAAGTGATGCAGGTCTTAAAAAATTTTGTGCTTCAACAGAATTGTAATTGGTCTGATCGTTATACCCTGCAAATCCGATGTCAAAACCAAACCAACTGGTTGACACTTTTTTAGGCTTTCTTTTGAAAGTATTTTTAAATGTATAGCCAATTTTGTTAACATCAACATCTTTAAAACCTTGTTCAACTAACTTATCAAAACTTTTAGCAACTCCATTTCCAATGATAAAAATTTGATCATTAATACGAAGTGTATCACTATTCTTTGTCCCTTTTCCAGCCGTATCTTCTGGAGCTTTCACAACTGTAATGTTACCCATCTTAATAACAGATGTTCCCGGCTTTGCTTTTGTAGAATCCTGTGCACTTGCGCTCAACATAAATACGCCTAATGCAATTGTCAATGCTAACTTCATCATGTTCCTTTTTGTTTTTGAAAATTATTATTGGACGGGTATGCTAAAACCCGCTAAATGTATATATTTCTGATTATCATCTTCCTCTTTTCTTTCTTTCAAGAGTGTTCTAGATATTTTTCTTAAAAATCCTCTCGCCGGAACCTGCTTCTCACTATCCAGTTCGGCTTCAATTAGCATTGCAGTATTGATTGCTGGCGCAGTATTAGCTGGTGCTTCATTTGAAAGTAGTACATTTGAAACTGCCGTATTCATTCGTGCTTGCGCTGCTTGAATTGCTTCTTGTGAAAAATTAGATCTAGACTGATCCGTATTGATAGGTGATGCTATTTGTTCTCTAACAACGAACTCTTTAATCTCTTCTTCTATTGGAGAGTAACCAGTATTTTGTTGCTCACTATTTGCAACAACCATTGGCTTACGATCTACTACAAAAGCAACTTGTTTTGCAGCATTCAATTTGGGCACACTTGAATTTGTATTATCTGTTTGTGGTAACTTATTGATTGGCTCAATGCTGTTAACCTTAGGCGTTACATTCACTTCAGTTTTAACCAAGGTTTGATCAACTGAAGTAGTTCCCATAAACCACCAAATCAATCCCCCAGTTACAATTGTACTTGCTGCAACTGCTGCAAACCTGAACATTGAAATAACTGGAGCTGCGGTTCGTTTATATAAGTTCTCTTTATCCGGAAACTGAATAGTCAAATCTGGCTCGAAACAATAAGTGGTCTCTAGCTCATTGAAGAATTCAGCAGTCAAGTTTGAATAATCATTTAACCTGATTTCAGTTTCAGGCTGAAAACGCATACTCAACAACAAATCTAATTCCTCTTGTAAGGAAGGATGTTGTTTAACAAATTGTAAAACAGCCTCTTGCTCTGCAACGGTCAGCTCACCGTCGGCATAAAGCAAAAACCAGTCCTCGTAATTTGATAAATTGATCATGCGTTAGATAATATTTTCAAGTTTGCCTACTATTTCCTTGAGTTGAATTCTCGCTCTGTGCAAATACACTTTAACCTGACTCGCATTCAAAGCTGTTATTTTTCCAATCTCCTCGTACGAATACCCTTCATAATCTTTCAATAGGATAAGCGATTTTTGCAAGGGCGTTAGCTGTTCTAAAGCTCTTTCAAGTTCTTTTTTAAAAGAAGGAACCTCCCCACTATCAATCTTTGCCCCCTCATTGAATTCATCTTTTAAAACAATTCGCTTGCTCTTTCTGATATGGTCAATCATCTGATTGTATGCGACTGTAAAAAGATAAGATTTGGCTGTAGCTGCATTCACCTTTTCCCTGTTCAACCACATTTTCTCAAAAGCAGATTGTACCACGTCTCTGGCATCTTCTTCGTGCTGAAGGTTTTTCAGGATGAACCTGTAAACACCATCAGCATGGGCACTCACACAGTTGTTGTAATCTCTTTCAGTCATTTAGCTTTGGTAAGGGATACAATGATGTAACGAAATGGGG
>JBDLUR010000182.1:0-3771 GCA_039805205.1 Bacteroidota bacterium | reverse complement strand
ATTTCTTCGTTCCATAATGCGTCATCTCTTCTTTAACGAGATAATGATCAGCATCGTATTCAATCAAGTGACTGTCTTTTGTTACATCAGTTCTTCCTCTCCAATCATCCAACTGTACAGGCTCCCACTGTTTTGATTTTGCACTCTTGTAGGCTGCATCCAAAACAGCGTTTACCAAATACCCATCATAGAAAGTTTCTCTTGGCTGAGTGCCATTTTCATAGCAGTTGAACATTTCAGTAAACATATGATTATAACCTAACTCATTCAACTCATCTCCTACTGGAAACAACCATCCAGAATTGGTTTCTGCTTTTTCAGCAACATAGTCGGCACCTTTTCCAGTGGTGAACATTTCAAATCCTGTGCGTAAAAATCCATTGATCCAAATAGTTCCTTCACTTCCCATCACCTCATCTCTTAAATCCAATCCGCCGCGGAATGTCCAGCTCACTTCAAACTGCGCAATAGCACCGTTCTCGTATTTTACCAATCCAATGGCATGGTCTTCTGCATCGATTGGTTTCACTTGTGTATCGGCCCAGCACATCACTTCAACGGGACGAATATCTTTTCCGATATAACTGCGAGTAATCTCAACACAATGGCAACCTAAATCCAAAATACATCCTCCACCGGCTTGCTCTATATCCCAGAACCAATCACTGTGAGGGCCAGGATGTGCCTCTCTGGACTTAGCCCACAATACACGTCCCACTGCGCCTTTCTTTACACTGTCGTATGCTTTTAAAAACTTAGGTGTATAAACTAGATCTTCAAGATAACCATTAAAGATGCCAGCTTTTTCAACTGCTTCCAACATGCGTTTTGCTTCAGTTGCATTGCGACCCAATGGTTTAGTGGTGATGATCGCTTTCTTATGCTTGATACAAAGCATCACTGCAGCTTCGTGTAAGTTATTAGGCAATGAGATACATACCATATCAACATCAGGATGAGCAATCGACGCTTCCATATCTGTTGTATAATGTATGCATCCATAGTCTTCAGCAAATTTTTTCGCCTGCTCTTCTCTACGAGAATAGATAGATACAATTTTGTCTTTGCTCCTCAAACCTTGAATTGAATCTGCATAAAATCTTCCAATAAAACCAGATCCCAACATTGCTAACCTTACCATAAAAAATGAATTAAAATTTTTTAAAAATTAAGCATTTGATTTTTTGTCTTTAAAAAACAACAGCAAGAAAACCAGTGCTGCTGCGGCAATTCCAGAAGGCACCAACCAAACATTCAACCAATTGGTCAACATAGCACCAGATGGATCTGTGGCAGTATACTTATCTTTTACATACCCAGAAACTTCTGAACCGATGAACATACCTATACCATACGTTGCTAAAGTGATCAGTCCCTGTGCTTGTGATTTAATTTTATCTCCCGCTTTTTTATCTGTGTAAATCATTCCACTCACAAAGAAGAAATCGAAACAAACACCATGCAATAAAATGGCAGCATACAACATCCACACACCACCCAATGCATCACCATAACCAAAGAACGCAAAACGAATAATCCATGCAACAAGACCGATGATCAAAATCTTTTTTACACCTAATCTTGCATAGGCAAGAGGTAATAATATCATAAATAACACTTCTGAAATCTGACCAAGAGACATCATGTTCTCTATTCTAAATGTACTTGGGTCAGCGGTTGGGTTTGCTGCCTTGAAGGTATCAGTTAGAGAAGGATTCGCCCATGCATAATAAAATGACAATGGAATACAAATTAGGACAGACGATATGAAGAAGATCAAGAAAGACCTGTCTTTGAATAAAACAAAAGCATCCTTACCGATAATTTGTCCGAATGTAGCTGGTCCAGTTGCCGTTGGCGGCGTCTTTGGTAACAAGAAAGAAAATAATCCTAGAACCACGGAAGCAGCCATCGAAATCTGAAAAATGGCTACTTTATCACCAAGGCCTAAAAAACCGACAAGATTCACAACCAATATCCATGATGCTGTTCCAAACACTCGGATAGCTGGAAATTCTTTTTCAGGATTATCCATGTTGCGCATGGAAATAGAACTGGTAAGAGAGATGGTTGGTGCGAAAGTGAGGCAGTAAGCCAACATAACCCAGTAAAAAGTATCAGGATCGGTTATTTGAGTCAAGAAGAAAAGAATAGCAGCACCAAGCAGATTGAGCACACCAAGTACTTTTTGTGCTTGGAAGTAGCGATCGGCCAACATGCCGACAAAAAAAGGAGCGGCAATCATGGCGATAGAAAAGGCGGCATAGGCACTTCCTACTTGTGCCCCAGTAGCACCAAGCTGATCTGTCATGTACTTACTCATTTGTCCGTACCAAGCACCCCAGACAAAGAATTGCATGAACATCATGACACCCAACTGAATTTTTATTGTTGATTTCATATGCAAGTTTGTCTTTCAAGATAATGATTTATTGCAAATAGAAATAACGAATTCCAATTACTACTAGCGGAGTCAAAATCAGGGAGTTCGAATTTATTTAACCGACTTCTTGTAATGCAGGCACATGGCGGTTAAACCACAATTTTCACATTTGGGATTTCGGGCCAGGCAAGTATACCTGCCGTGGAGGATGAGCCAGTGGTGGGCGCGATGCACCAAATCTGAGGGGATGTTTTGAATCAATTGTTTTTCAGCGGCCAATGGTGTTTTTGCTGCGCGTGTTAAACCTAGTCGCGCTGAAACCCTGAATACATGAGTGTCGACTGCCATATTGGGTTGCTGATCGATAACGGAGGTAATTACGTTGGCTGTTTTTCGTCCTACGCCTGGGAGTTTGACCAGTTCTTCAACGGTCATAGGGACATCCCCGCCAAAGTCGTCCATCAGCATTTTTGCCATACCGATGAGGTGTTTGGTCTTGTTGTTGGGATAGGAAATGCTTCTTATTAGGGGAAATAAAGTATCGAAATCGGTCGCGGCCAAGCTAGCCGGATCAGGAAATTGTCGGAAAATAGCTGGTGTAGTAAGGTTGACCCGCTTATCTGTACATTGGGCAGACAGGATGACGGCAACCAATAATTGATAGGGGTTGTCGTAGAGCAGTTCAGTCTCTGCTTCGGGTATATTTTTTTGAAAATAGTCGATGACTACCTCGTAACGTTCCTTCTTTTTCATGACAAATAGAAGCGAAAGTTACTAAGAACCACTGACTTAAGGCTTAGAAAGTCCCTCTGCATTAGCAGAACCATAATTCATAATACGCTCAATTACAGAATTGGATGGAGTGTATTGAATTTCGTCTAAGGTTTCAAAACCTTCTTTGATATGGTTGAACTGTTCGTGTACTTCGGGATTGCCATTTACTTCAGATAGGAACTCGTTTGACTCCTCAGGGGACATTTCTTTGTAGAGATAACGCATCATTGCTTCACTGTTTAACATGCTCATTTTAAACCTTTTATCAATTAATAATATTGACAAAGGATACGGATAGGTAAGGGTAGGTCTTCAACGGGGTATCTGGGAATGGGCGGAAGCGAAATTCATTGTAGAAGTAACGCTTGAAAAATAAACGCAACTAATTTCCCTTTATTGCATGAAACTGAAGAAATATTTTATTTTTCTTTTATAAGATACACATCCTCATTATCGCGCTTCATGAGGTACTGTTCGCGAGCCACTTTTTCCATCCATTTGGGGTTGGCCTTCATCAATTCCACCTCTTTTTTTGTCTTGTCGATTTGCTCTTGGTAATACTTCTTGCTCTTGTTCAAATCGTTCAATTCGCTGCGGTACTGAAAATGTAAAAT
>JBDLUR010000181.1:0-19947 GCA_039805205.1 Bacteroidota bacterium | reverse complement strand
GCCATGGCAAATACTATCGGCTTTGCTGCCATCTTCTTTACCATGTCTTTGCTTACAATATTTCCTTTACTCAATCCGATGAAGACGTCTGCATTTTCAAAAGCCTCTTCCAAAGAAATATCTTTATGGTCGACTGCAAAAGTTTGTTTTCTTTCATCCAAATCAGTTCTCTTTGTATGAATCAAGCCTTTTGAGTCAAACATCCACACATTCTTCCTTTGTGCGCCTAATGCAACATAGAGTTCAATGCAGGCGACAGCTGCAGCACCTGCACCGTTTACCAATATTTTGATGTCTTCAATATTTTTTTCCTGTAACTCCAAGGCATTAAGCAAAGCAGCTGCACTTATGATTGCAGTCCCATGCTGATCATCGTGCATTACAGGAATATTCATTTCCTCTTTCAGTCTTTTCTCAATGTAAAAACACTCAGGTGCCTTGATATCTTCTAGGTTAACACCACCGAAAGTAGGTTGTAGTGCTTTTACAATTTCAACAAACTTAACTGGGTCTTTTTCATTGATTTCAATATCAAATACATCGATGTCTGCAAATATTTTGAACAATACACCCTTGCCCTCCATCACCGGTTTTCCAGCTTCAGGTCCTATATCACCTAAGCCAAGAACAGCTGTTCCGTTACTAATTACAGCAACGAGATTGCCTTTTGCTGTGTATTTGTAAACATTTTCAATATCATCATATATTTCTTTACATGGCTCTGCAACACCAGGGGAATAGGCTAGTGAAAGATCTCTTTGGGTCTTCGCCTCTTTTGTTGGAATGACTTCGATTTTACCGGGTCTCCCTTTTGCATGATACTCTAAAGCTTGTTCTCTTCTCAGTTGTTTTTTTGCCATAACAATCGTTTAAATTAACTATCCTCTTGCACCTAAAAATGCCATCATACTGATACCCATTTTTATGGCTTCTTCATCTATATCAAATGTTGGAGTATGTACTCCTGAAACAATTCCTTTATTCATATTACCCGTTCCGAGTCTGTAAAAACATCCAGGTATTTCTTGGGTATAATAACCAAAATCTTCTGCACCTAAACTTATCTCCGCCTCTCCAACATTGTCATCTCCAATTAAAACTTTAGCAAGGCTTCTGGCTGTTTCTGTAGATGTTACATCGTTAATCACAGATGGATATCCTACACTAATTTCCAATTCCACTTCAGCGCCATTAGCTTTGGCTGTGCTTTCTACGATGGCACGAATTCTATCGTGTGCCTCAAATCTCCATTTTTCATCCATTGCTCTGAAAGTACCCATCATCTTGACTTCCGAAGGTATCACATTCGTAGTAAACCCTCCTTGAATTGAACAAATTGAAAGTACGGAAGGTGAAAGCGGGTTATTATTTCTACTGATGACTTGTTGCAATGCATTGACTATCTGCGCTGCAGATAAAATAGTGTCGGCAGTTAGGTTTGGCTTTGCAGCATGACCGCCTTTGCCTTTTACTGTAATGTAAATTTCATCTGCACTTGCCATTACTTTACCTGATGCAAAATTCATCCTTCCAGTTTCAAGCTGGGGATGAACATGCTGGCCGTATATTCTTTGTGGAGCAGGATTTTTCAAAACACCTTCTTTGATTAAGATGCTTGCGCCTCCAGGATTTTTTTCTTCACCAGGTTGAAAGATTAATTTTACTATACCATCCCACTGATCTTTTAATTCATGTAGAATTCTTGCTGCACCAAGTAGGCAGGCCGTGTGAACGTCATGTCCGCATGCATGCATCACTCCATCTTTTGTAGAAGCATAAGGCACATTGTTTTCTTCTCTAATAGGAAGGGCGTCCATGTCTGCGCGGAGTGCAATAATTCTATCAGAAGGCTTTCCTTGAATCAATCCGATAACGCCTGTTTCACCCATAACGGTATAGGGTATACCTAACTTTGATAGTTGTGACTGTACAAATTTTGAAGTTTCGTATTCTTGAAAACTTAGCTCTGGATGGGCATGTAAATGCTGTCTGATTGAACGATATTCTTCAAAATAAGCAGCTGCTAAAGAGTTAATTGTTGATTGAATCATATTGCCTTTATTGGTTGTCGTCCATTTCTTTATCTGCACGTATTTCAATCTTGGACGGAACAATGATCATGTCTTTTCCGAAGAGCACCTCCATTTCGCTTTTTGCTTTATCAGCTTCCTTGTATGTCTTGAAATTGCCAAACTGTACCTTAAAATTTGGCGATTGATAATACAGGTATGATTTTTGGTCTGGATAGTTTTTCATTAACCTGGATTTTATTTCCAGTGCAACATCCCTTTTATTCGTTGTAATCATTAAAAGCCGAAAGCCCTGGGTTGTTATAGTTCTACCTTTGATTGCTTCGCCATTTAATTCAATTTGTTTTTCAACCAATACATCAACTCTTGGATCCCGGGTAACATACACACTTTTTCCAAACTGCGACCAAGCAGGGGAGTTGCTTAACAAAAGAGAAGCAACCAAGAGCAATAGGATTGATTTTCGCATTTTCATGCTTTCCTTTTTTATTCTTGGTCTTTACCGTGGCAGGCTTTGAACTTCTTTCCGCTTCCACATGGGCAAGGATCGTTTCTGCCTACTTTTGGTCCTACTCTTACAGGTTCTGTTTTAGCTGCTTGGGAAGGATCATTATATTGGTTTTCTGCATCTATCAATTCTGGACCACTTTCCTCCCTTAATTCTTCCTTTCTCACTTTCATTTTACTCATGTCGGTTCTTTGCGCGCGTCCCTCTTTTAAGTTAGAGGCGCCATTATCGACAGGTAAAGCAGCGTGACAAAGAAATGATACAATTTCTTTATTCACTTCTACATCCATATTAGAGAAAAGTTGGAAGGCAGTTTGTTTATATATCACCAAAGGATCTTTCTGCTCATAGACTGCTGTTTGTACACTTTGCTTAAGATCATCCATGCTTCTCAAGTGCTCTTTCCAACTATCGTCTATAGTTGCTAAGGTGATGTTCTTTTCTAAAGAAGATACAAGGTCCATTCCTTTTGTTGCAATTGACTTGTCAAGGTTGGTTAACACATTCAATTGCTTTTTGCCATCAGTTAGAGGAACAATTACATTTACAATGTGACTACCTTGTGTGAGTTTTACATTTTGAAAAACGGGAAGTGATTGTTTAGCCAGCATATTTTTTCTGCTGTTGTAATGCTCAATTGCTTCCTTGTATAGTTTTTCAGAAAGTATATTGATGTCTCCTTTTTCAAGTTCTTCTTTTTCTATCTGACTATCTATGCTGAAATGCATTATCCCAGCTAGCTTAAAACCATCATAATCTGTTGTGCCTGCATATTGGTTGATAATGCTAGCTGCAACTGCATAAAACGCATTATCAAGGTCAAGTGCTAATCTCTCCCCGAATAAGGCATGCTGGCGTTTACTGTAGATGACGTTACGCTGTTTGTTCATTACGTCGTCATACTCGAGAAGTCTTTTTCTAATGCCAAAGTTATTTTCTTCGACTTTCTTTTGGGCTCTTTCAATACTCTTTGTGATCATGCTGTGCTGAATCACTTCCCCTTCTTTGTATCCCATTCTGTCCATCAAAGAAGCGATTCTGTCACTTCCAAACATGCGCATTAAATCGTCTTCAAGCGAAACATAAAATTGAGATGATCCTGGATCACCCTGACGACCGGCACGTCCGCGCAATTGTCTATCTACGCGTCGGCTTTCATGACGTTCAGTACCAATGATAGCTAGGCCTCCTGCTTCTTTAACGCCAGGGCCTAATTTAATATCTGTACCCCTTCCCGCCATGTTAGTGGCAATTGTTACATTGCCTGCTAAACCTGCTTCAGCAACTACTTGTGCTTCTCTTGCATGTTGTTTAGCGTTCAAAACATTGTGTGGAATCTTTTTCTGCTGAAGCATTCTGCCTAGCAATTCAGAAACCTCTACAGAAGTTGTACCTACAAGCACAGGCCTTCCAGCATTTCTTAAAGATTCAATCTCGTCGATTACGGCCTTGAATTTTTCACGCTTGGTTTTGAATACCAAATCTTCCTGGTCTTTTCTTACTAGCGATAAGTTGGTTGGAATACTAACTACATCAAGTTTATAAATATTCCATAGCTCAGCCGCCTCAGTCTCTGCTGTACCAGTCATACCAGCCAGCTTATGGTACATCCTAAAATAATTCTGAAGAGTTACTGTAGCATAGGTCTGTGTGGCAGCCTCGATCTTCACATTTTCTTTTGCTTCAATTGCCTGGTGCAAACCATCACTGTAGCGTCTGCCTTCCATTATCCTACCTGTCTGCTCATCCACGATTTTAACGAGACCTTCCATTACCACATATTCAACATCTTTCTCAAAAAGAGTATATGCCTTCAGCAATTGTTGAATAGTATGAATTCTATCTGCCTTCAAAGAGTATTCTTGTAAGAGATTTTCTTTTTGACTGATTTTTTCATCAACTGATAATTCGCCCTTTTCAATTTCTGCCAATGCTACAGATAAATCTGGGAGCAAAAAGAAGTTTGGATCTTCTCCACTCTTTGTAATGTAGTGAAGACCTTTGTCAGTCAGCTCGACTGAATTGTTTTTTTCATCGATGTGGAAATACAATTCCTCATCAACCTCAGGCATATGTTTTTGCTGCTCTGAAAGAAAATAGTTTTCAGCTTTTTGAAGTTTTACTTTTATTCCAGGCTCACTCAGATACTTGATTAAAGCTGTGTTTTTTGGTAAACCTCTGAAAGCGCGCATCAGGTGAATACCTCCATCTTGAGGCCCATCCTTTCCTTCTGCAATTAATTTTTTAGCTTCTAATAAAGATTTAGAAACGATTTGTTTCTGCACTTCTACCAGTTGTTGAATCCTTGGTTTGTGCAGATGAAACTGCTGGTCGTCACCTTTGGCAACAGGACCAGAAATAATCAATGGCGTTCTTGCATCATCAATCAAAACACTATCCACTTCATCTACCATGGCAAAATGGTGACTGCGCTGTACCATTTCGTCTGGTGAATGAACCATATTGTCTCTCAAATAATCAAAGCCAAATTCATTGTTGGTTCCGTACGTGATATCAGCCAAATAAGCTTTTCTCCTTGCATCAGAATGGGGTTGGTGTTTGTCTATGCAATCAACCGACAAGCCAAGCCATTCAAATAGTGTACCATTCCATTCGGAGTCGCGTTTAGCCAAATAGTCGTTCACCGTTACAATATGAACGCCTTCGCCTGCCAATGCATTCAAATAGGCAGGAAGTGTAGAAACTAAGGTCTTTCCCTCGCCAGTTGCCATTTCAGCAATCTTTCCTTGATGAAGCACAGTTCCACCAATTAACTGGACATCATAATGAACCATGTTCCAATTGACCATGCTGCCCGCCGCCATCCAACTGGTTTGGAAAACCGCTTGTTCTCCATTGATTTTTACGTAATCTTTTTTTACGCTCAATTCGCGATCCAATTCAGTAGCAGTGGAAACCAATGTTTCATTCTCCTTGAATCTTCTTCCTGCCTCTTTAACAACAGCAAAAGCTTCAGGTAGAATAATTTCAAGCATTTCTTCAATCTGTTGATTTCTCTTTTTCTTGAGTTCATCAACTGCTTTATACAAATCATCTCTGCCAATAATATCTTCTACTGGTAATTGTTCTGCTTGTTCGTTCAGCGACTTGATATTATTATCAATTTCTACTAAATGATTCTTTATTCTGTCCCTAAACTCGGCTGTTTTTCCCCTCAGTTGATCGTTGGTTAACGACTCATAAGATTGGAAATGTTTATTGATGACGGCTACTAAGGGACTGATTGCTTTAACGTCTTTTTCCGACTTACTTCCTCCAAAAATTCCTGACAAAAATTTAAACATGTGCTTCAGTTCTTGCTAAGGGTCAAAATTAACTCATTTATGCTGAAAATCCCCAGAAATCACCCTTTGGTGGTCAGGTTAGTGAACCGCTTGTCCTATTCTTTGTTTGGGACCGAAAGCATTTGACTAACTTTGCCGTCCAATTACCGATTTTAAGCTTATGAAACGTATAATTTTCTTGTTGTTTAGTGTATTAAGTATTGGTTTTGAAGGTTTTGCACAGGAGGGCTTTCAGGTAAATGGTCGCTTGATTGATACTTTAGGTAACCCTATTGCTCGTGCCACTGTTGGAGTTTATATTGCAGGGGGTAAGGACACCATAAAAACACTTTCCAATAATGTAGGCTTCTTCCTTGTTAAAGGAATACCTCAACGCAAGTTTGTACTTTCTATTTCTAGTTTAGGATATGGCACTAAGTTAAAAGCATATACCATTCCTGAAGGTGAAGAAGTACTAAAATTAGATTCAATCAAATTGTTACCTGAGTACAGTAATCTTCAGGAGATTGTCATCAGCACTCCTCCAATTATTGTTAAAGAAGATACTGTAGAATATAAAGCCGACTCATTCAGGCTGAAGCCTAACGCAATGGTTGAAGATCTTTTGAAAAAGATGCCAGGTATTGAGGTGGATAAAAACGGCAATATTACAGCACAAGGAAAAACTGTTTCTAGGGTAAGAGTTAACGGAAAAGATTTCTTTAGTAATGACCCTAAAGCGGCCACTCAACAGCTTTCCGCTGATATGATTGACAAAGTTCAAGTGATTGATGACTATGGGGATCTCGCCAATGTATCTGGAATCAAAGATGGTGAGCCTGAAAAAATTCTTAATCTACAATTGAAGAAAGATAGAAATAAGGGGGTGTTTACCCGGACTGTTGTTGGAGGGGGAACTGATGATCGCTATGCCGCTACAGCTAATGTGAATATGTTTAATAATGAAACACAGTTGTCTGTATTTGGTGGTGCAAACAACAACAATACGAGTACGTTTAATTTCGATGGCGGTGCTGGTGGTGGTGGCAGCAATTTTGGAGGTGGAGGTGGTGGAAACCGCGCCTTTCAAGTAAATGTTGGTGGAAATAACCAAGGCGGTATTGGTGGGGAAGAAGGACTAAGAGTGAGTAATTCACTTGGTATGAATTTTAGAAATGATTTTAAAGAGAAGAAAGGATCCATATACGGCAATTACAGTTATTCATCTCGTGAAACGGATGTAAGGCGTGATGTAGCATCTCAAAACTTTTTTGAAAGTACTAAGTTCTTAAATAGTCAGAATACACAATCGCTGAGTAACTCTCGTAACCATAGGGCTTCCATTAATCTTGAGTGGAACATCGACTCATTTAATTACATCAAATTTATTCCTGAGTTTACTTTCAGGGATAATGACAGTAGATCTACTTCCGATTTCGGGTACTTAAGGAATGATATTGATCTTACTAGTAATGGAACAAACAACGATAGTTCTTTTTCTAAATCACCTAATTTCTCTGGTAATTTAATTTTCAATCACAAGTTCAAAAAAAGAGGAAGGAATCTTTCTGTAAATATCAATGGTGGATCTAATTCTACCGATGGTGAAGCAGATAAGGTAAATGTCACCAATAATTATTTTCCGATTCTTTCTTCTGTACTTCTGGATCAACAAATTGTAACTGATAACCGATCAAATAACTTCAATATTCGATTGAATTATTCTGAGCCAATCATGAAGGACCGTTACCTGGATTTTATCTATGCTTATGGTAGGTTTTATACCCGTAATGATAGAAACACATCGGTGTTGGATACGCTTACTGGAAATTATTTGTTCTCTGATTTATTAAGTAATGAATTTGAAAATGATTTTATCAATCAACGAATTGGTACAAATTTGCGTACGGTAAAGAAAAAGTATAACTATTCAATAGGAGCAAGTGCCCAACCTGTTGATCAAAGAGGTAAGACTTTCAATAGTACAGGTGAGACAGTATATGCACCAATCAAACGATTGAACCTGCTTCCATCGGCTAACTTTGCATATAATTTTACAAGAAATAAGACCTTAAGGTTCTTCTATAACGGTAATGCAAGGCAGCCATCATTCTCTCAATTGCAACCTGTTACAGACGTATCTAATCCTCAGTACCAGACAAAGGGTAATCCAGAGTTGAAGCCTGAGCAAGCACACGTGTTTAGTATGTCGTTCAATAACCTCAATTTCTTGACTGGTCAAACTTTCTTCGTAGGTGCCAATTTTAATTTTGTAGATAACCAGATTGTCAACAATACCAAAAGACTCGGGCAAAATGGTAGTCAGCTTACCACCTATGAAAACGTAGATGGAAATTATACCGTAAGTGGATTTTATAACTTTAGCAAGCCGTGGAATAACAGAACACATATTATCTCTGCGAATGGTGTAGTAGCGTATAACAATAATATTACGCTGATTGACTCTCAAAGAAATGTAGCCAAGAACTTATTGTTATCTCAGGGGCTGAAATATGAGTTCAATTGGAAAGAGTGGTTAGAAATTGATTTTGGTGGAAGATATGGATTGAATAAGGTAAGTTATACTTTACCTGGACAGCCAAATGTAAATTATACAAGCTGGACACTCACCAATAATTCTCGTGTTGATATACCAGGTGGAATTGTTTTCAGGCATGATTTAGAATACATCATTAATCGTGGCTTGTCATCATCTGTGAATCAGAATATTGTTTTGTTGAATGCTTCAATTGAAAAAACCTTGTTCAAGAAGAAGAACGGTATTTTTAGGTTATCAGGTTTTGATATCTTCAAACAGAACCAAGCGATTGCAAGGACTATCAATGGAAACAATATTATCGATACACGCGTAAACCGACTTACTCGTTATTTCATGATGAGTTTCATATATAGGTTCAATAAATATTCAGGTAAACAGCCAGAAGGTGGTATGTCAAGGCCCGGTGGAGGAAGAGCAGTGATTATTCAATAATAACTAAGTTTTAGTAGTTATTAAGAGTCTGTTTTTTCTATCTTCATGATAGTGTTTCAATTCTATGGATTCTATAACGCATATAGTTCTTGGGGCTTGTATTGGAGAGTTGATATTGGATAAAAACGCTGGTCGTAAAGCAATCCTCTGGGGGGCACTTGCGCAAAGTGTTCCCGACATTGATTTTATAGCAGGAATGTGGATGCCTGTCAGTACCGAATTGCTTGCACATCGTGGGATTACGCATTCTTTTCTTTTTGCCTTTTTTGCAGCCTTTTTTTTAGCCTTGGTAGCAGCAAGGTGGCACAAGGCAGAACCTATATCAATGCGAAAATGGTTTTGGTTTTTTTTAATTGAAATCGGTTGCCATCTCTTTTTAGATGCCATGAATAATTATGGCATTGGATGGTTTGAGCCTTTTTCATCAAAGCGTATTTCATTTAATGTTTTATATGTAGCAGATCCTTTGTTTACTTTAGTCTCTTTGGTTTCGTTTTTCTTCTTACTCATAGCTAAAACAGACCACAAACATCGTGTCAAATGGGCTAAGGTTGGTGTATTTGCATCCTTATTTTATCTGTGTTTTGCTTTGTTCAATAAATATACCATTGATAAGAAGGTGCAAGAAGATTTGAAAATGACGGGGAGTACATCAGGTAGATATTTTACAACACCCACATTGCTAAATAATTTTCTGTGGTTTGTAGCAATAGAAGATTCTGCTGGTTACCAAGTAGGGTATAGATCTATTTTAGATAGGAATGCTAAAATGCAAACAATCTATTTCCCCAAAAATGAGCAGCTCTTGGATCCAGTTCATGATCATAAAGAAGTTATGGAACTGAAAACCTTTTCACAGGGTTATTATACGGTGGAGCATTGGGGAGATACTTTGGTATTTAATGATCTCAGGTTTGGTCAAACTAATGGATGGGAGGATCCCCAAAGCAGGTTTGCTTTTCATTATCATTTATCTCATCCAACTGATAATGACCTGATTGTTCAGCGTGGACGATTTGCTAAATTCAATAAAACTTCTGCATGGGTGATGTGGAATAGGATGCTGGGTAAAGAGTAATTCATATGCACTTTGCAAAATGTTAGTTATAAAAAAAGAGTCCAGTTGGACTCTTTTTTAGTTACAGATTATTTGTAATTAGATGCCCATTTTCTTTTTCAAATTAGCATCAATTGCGTCTAAGAATTCTTCAGTGTAGAGATAGTGATCACCATGACTCACTTTGTTTCCGTGAATACAGACAGCTAAGTCTTTGGTCATTTTTCCTTCTTCTACAGTCTCAATACATACCTGCTCCAATGCATTAGCAAAATCAATTAATGCTTGGTTCTCATCCAATTTACCTCTAAACGCTAAACCTCTTGTCCATGCAAAGATTGATGCAATTGGGTTGGTACTAGTTGGCTTTCCTTTTTGATGATCACGGTAGTGTCTGGTAACAGTTCCGTGCGCTGCTTCAGATTCCATTGTTTTGCCATCAGGAGTAACCAAAACAGAGGTCATTAATCCTAGAGATCCAAATCCCTGAGCTACTGTATCACTTTGAACGTCGCCATCATAGTTCTTACATGCCCAAACGAATTTACCATTCCATTTTAGTGCACTTGCAACCATGTCGTCAATCAATCTGTGCTCATAGGTAATACCTGCTGATTCGAAAGCTGACTTGAATTCATTTTGATAAATTTCTTCAAATATATCTTTGAATCTGCCATCATATTTTTTCAAGATGGTGTTTTTGGTACTCATGTACAAAGGCCATCCTTTTTGAAGTGCCATATTGAAACAGCTCCTTGCAAAGCCCATGATACTCTCATCGGTATTGTACATGCTCATGGCAACACCTGCTCCTTTGAATTGATAAACTTCGTGTTCGATAATTTGTCCGTCTTCACCTTCAAACTTTACAGTCAATTTACCCTTTCCTGGTACAACGAAATCAGTCGCACGGTATTGATCACCAAAAGCATGACGTCCAACTATAATTGGACTATCCCAATTGGAAACAAGACGTGGAATGTTTTTTATAACGATAGGTTCACGAAATACAGTACCATCAAGGATATTGCGGATGGTGCCATTCGGACTCTTCCACATTTGTTTGAGGTTGAATTCTTTTACACGAGCCTCATCTGGAGTGATGGTAGCACATTTGATACCAACACCATATTGCTTGATTGCATTTGCGGCATCAATGGTAACCTGATCGTTAGTTTCATCTCTGTATTCAACACCAAGATCATAATATTTGATGTCAAGCTCGAGGTAGGGTAGAATCAATTTGTCTTTAATGAATTTCCAAATGATTCTTGTCATCTCATCACCATCTAGCTCAACTACTGGGTTCTGTACTTTTATTTTTGCCGCCATAATTATGTTGTTACAGCGGCAAAGGTACGACCTCAGGCTTAATAATACAATCGATATGGAGCATTTTTAGGCCTCTATCTCTTCAATAGCACGAGTAGGTTCAGCATGTCTTTCTGCAATTTGGCGAAGTTTGTCTACGGCCATGAACTTGAAGTGCTTTGCTCTAAACCTAATCAGTTGTTCTTGGTCGAAATCAGCTAAAATTCTTGATACTTGCTCTTTTGTAGTTCCAGCTAGATCTGCCATTTCTTGGCGATCAATGTGGACTTTAATACCCATTCCAATTTGCTTATAGTTGTATGTTTCAGCTAAATGGACTAAAATTCCTGCTACTTTTTCGCGAACGGTCTGTTGTGCAATTTGAAGCAGTTTAACTTCAGTTGTTCTGATCTCTTTAAGGAATATCTTTCTGAGTTCTTCCTGGAGGTTCTCATTTTTCTGCATGAGGTTCTTGAAAAATCCAAGCTCTATAAAACAAACTCTGGTGTCTTCAATGGCAGTCGCGGAATAGGGCTGCAAGCCAGTATAGCTGAGGAATCTATGTCCCATTGTTTGTCCTGGTCCAATTAATCTCAAGATAAACGGACGCTGCTTATCGGCGTTCATTTCTAATTTAATAACTCCTGATTGTACAAAGTAGAGTCCATTGATTTCATCACCTTCTCTGAAGATAAGTTCTCCTTTTTTGAACTCATAATGGTGTTTGTACGGCTTGTAAACATTGAGTTGATCTGGGCCGAAAGATTTAAGCATGATGCAGTTCTTCACAGTACAAGTCTGGCAATAGGAAGTAATTCGGGTCATAACGTAGGGTTTAATTGGTTTAAAAAACGGGTTTACCCTACTAATCAGAAAATAACAGAAATGTACTAATCAGTCTTTATGCTGTAAAGGTTCTAGATTCGAAAATAACTAAAAATGACAAGAAATGACTTTTAGGATGATTTTGGTCATGATTAATTGCGTTTACTCAATTTTGTTTTCATAAGCTTTATTACTATTTTTGCACCCCTTGTGAATCATGGCGAGGTAGCTCAGGTGGTTAGAGCGTCGGATTCATAACCCGAAGGTCTCGGGTTCAACTCCCGATCTCGCTACAAAGGTCTCAGCAATGAGACCTTTTTTTATGACTTCGACTGTCTATAAAAACAAAGGCCTCATTGTTGAGACCTTTGTTTTTGACCGTAGAGAGGTCGATTTCTTTGTGATATGTTCAGGGGAAGCTTTATGTTAGCTTATCCTAAAAAAAACAATTAGCTTAATATGGGCGCTTATAATTAAACCAAGTTTTATCATCTTTGGCTAGTATAGGGTTAGATGGACCACCATATGGTGTAACCTGTCCTGGTTGAGTTGGAATTGATTTCAAGAATTCAATAATTTCATATCGCTCTGTTTCTGAAAACTTTCTGCCAATCACCCCAGGCCCTTTAGCATCTTCAAAACTATGACCTGCATTGGAATTTCCTGGAAGTTTAGTGTCAAATTTAAATCCAGATTTTTGGTTTGTGCTGATACCTACTTTGATAGGGTCAAATTGATTGGTGACATAAAAACTCTCAGATCTTTCTTTGGCAGGAGATAACAACTCAAATAAGTTAGGAACCGATCCGTTGTGTAAGTAAGGGCCAATTGACCAAGCGCCATCACGCGGGGCAGCTTTGTAGACACCAAATGGTATTTTTTCCTTTGCCATCATTTCCTTAGTTAGATAGCCATTTGCATCTAGTATTTCTTCCGGAGTTAATCCTGCTTTGGTAATAGATTCCTGAATCATAGCACCTTCTATAATTTGAAAAAATTGAGTTGGTGTAATTTTCTCTTTTCCTCCAAATAAGCTTTTTAAATGTTTGGTTGTAACGACTGCATTTGTATCTAGGCCAATACTTTTTAAATTAGCGGGATCAGTGCCAATAATTGCCTGAGGCACTAGTGCATTTTCAATCATTCTTATACCGTTTTCTCTTGGCTCACTCCACCTGTGGGGGTAAATACTATGACAACTAGCACAATTCGATGTAAATAATTTGGCGCCCCTAGCAGCTTTGGCGCTGTCTATTTTACCCAATATTTCCTGTGGCCATTGTGGTGGAGCAAGTCTGCGTAACATTTTTTCAATTAGTATAAGTTGTCTTGTATCAACTGTTGAAATTTTATAATTTTCAGGTTTGCCAGTAGCTGATAAATCATATCTAGCAAATACACCAAGCGCTTCACTATAATTACGTGTTATTGGATTGGGTGAAACACCACTCCATTGTACCCATGCAGAGTGGGAGGCGTTCCAAAGAAAAGAAGGTTTTACAGGGGCTTCATTAACTGTAATATTGTCCATTATGCCAGAATGTATACCAAGTAAAGCATTATCTATACCGCCAAAAGCATCCATTCTGCCAGGGCCAATTTCTATTTTTGAGAATAAAATCTTATTTACTAAGTTTTGAGCAATTTCAACATCACCATCAAGTCGTTTACGTAAATCAGCTTCATCTACTTTCCCTTTCTTGCCAATCTCTGTAACCATTTCTTTGAAGGCATTTTTGTCTTTTTGTACATGCTCCAATGAGCTAGTTAGCTTTTTCAACCATGGAACTACTTGGAATGCAGTTGTATTACCACCATCTATACGAATATTGATTCCTTCATAATTTATTTGATTGGTATGGCAAGCTGCACATGTAAGTCCTATATACTCACCTTTAAAAGGGCCGTCTTTTACTACTGATTTGGCAACACCTATAGGAAAATTATCTGGGTTTTTTGCATGAGCCTGCTCTCTTAGAAATCCAAAAGCATCCGTAATTTCGGGAGAGTTCATGTATGCTCCTGTTTCTGGATCTTTTAATGTCATGTATATATCATAAGACAATAATGCCGATCCCTGCGGTGCCCAATAGAAATCTGCACGATCTTCTGGAGACCAGCCTTGGTTCAAATAAACTAACTTATCAGTGCTTTCATTTGTGTTAGTTGTTTCTGTTTTAATTTGAGGCCCACTACAATAGACTGCAGTTATGACAAGAACTATTAAAAGAACAACTCTTAGCGTCTGTTTCATATTTCGGTGTAGTTTTTTGAGTTTTTATAGATAAAGGGTAGTGCCAAATCTGTAAACATGAATTTTATTGGTAAAATTTGGTCCCCAATAAGCATTGAACATTAATTTATTTGGCTTGACAATTTTATTGAAATTTAATTCGCCTGTCCATGTAGTAGTCCAGATACCATTACTGTTCAAGAAAGAGGGTGTTGGGTTGATAAATAGAAAAGTACTACTGTTAAATGAGTAACTGGCATTAAATTGAAGACCGATGCCATTTCCAGTTGTCTTCAATGCATCAGGAATTAATTTTGTAATTGCTTTTGTTTGATGCACATAGCTGATGCCAGGAAATAGTGCTAATTTTTTTGAAACTACATAGCCCATTACTAATCCACCAGCCAATGACCAACTACTGCTACCCAATCCTTTTTCATATGAACCTGTTGGTACACCTATGTCAACGAATGGTGCAAGTGCAATTACAGAGGGACTAAGATTTCGTTTTACTACATTGAAATATCTGAATCTGATGTCTCCCAATCCTGAATTTGAACCCAAGTTATTATGTAACAAGGGCAATTCGAATAAAAACAAATTATTGGGGTTAAACGCATATTGTACGTTTACTCTTAATCCATACAGATTATTAGAGGGGGTAGATCGATATTCAAGATTAGCGTTGACTTGTGTATATAAATTTGATGGTTTTGATGGGTCAATTTGAGTAACTGGTTTAGATGTTGAAGTATCTGCTTGAGCAGTTACTGTTTTCTGAAACAGCAAGAAAAAAACTGTAAACAATGATGTGCTTAATAAAATTGAACGCGTACTCATGGTTTTTACTAGGTAGTGATTCACTGGTTTGTTATAAAGGGTAATTAAAAAATATGAAAAGATAAAAATCTGTTTAAAGATAAAGAAAAGTTTATTTCAAGATAGTTTGAGCTGGTTGTTTCTATGACCAAATGCCATAGGAATGGCACTGCAACGACATTTTTTTGTAACTTAACTCATGCAACAAATTTTGGCTCAAATCGCCTTGGTCGTCAAAGATTATGACGAGGCGATTGACTTTTACACCAATAAACTTGGATTTGAGTTGGTTGAGGATACTGTTTTAAGTCCTGAAAAAAGATGGGTCAGAGTCAAGCCTGCCAATGCTCCTTCTCATGGCTGTCATTTGTTATTGGCAAAGGCATCAACAAGTGAACAAATAAATGCAATTGGAAACCAGACGGGAGGAAGAGTTTTCCTTTTTTTATATACTGATGATTTTGATCGAGATTTTAATCGATTACAAAAGAACGGGATAACAATTGTTCGACCACCTCAGGTTGAGCCCTATGGCAAGGTCCTTGTGTTTAGCGATCTATATGGCAATCTATGGGACCTTATCGAGCCGACAAAAGTCTAAAACATATAATTCTGGAAAAGAATTGACCTGGCACTATTTCATCTCCCTAAAAAATGCATAACTTATAAATGGAATATATGTGGCAATTGAAAATGTGATCGTGTAGCTCGCATTAAAAATAAACTCTATGGCCACACAACCTTGGCGGTCAGGCAAGATTATCAGAATTGAAAACGAGACAAGTTCAACCAAAAGGTTTTGGTTTGAAATATCAGATCTAGATCATTTTGATTTTGTACCAGGACAATTTATTACGCTCGATCTTCCCATTCATGATCAGCCGAATAAAAGATGGCGAAGCTATTCTATTGCTTCTGCTCCTGATCATACTAATGTTGTTGAGTTGGTTATTGTTTTAATGGAAGGGGGATTAGGAACTAATTATTTATTTAATGAAACGCAAGTGGGGACTAGTTTCCCTGTTCGTGGTCCACAAGGTCATTTTGTTTTGCCTGATCCAATTACAACTGATCTTTTTATGATTTGTACAGGAACGGGTATTGCACCTTTCAGATCCATGCTGCAACATATTCATCATAATAATATCCCTCATAAAGAAATCTATTTGATCTACGGCACTAGAAAATGTCCTGATGCACTATATCTCAATGAAATGTTAGACTTAAAACAGAAGCTTCCAGGCTTTCATTATTTCCCTACATTTTCACGTGAAGAGCAAGTGGCTGAAGGCTTGTGTATTGGGTATGTTCATGGCGTTTATGAGCAATTGTTGCAAGAGCCAAAAGATGATCCGCAGTTTTTTCTATGTGGATGGAAGGATATGATAACAGACGCTCGTCAAAAAATTCAGGCTATGGGTATTGATAAAAAAGCAGTCCATTTTGAATTGTATGGATAATCATTTTGTATTAATTTGTCTTTCTAAATTGTAAAGTTTATGGTTCTTGAAAATGCAGTGGCAGTTGTTACAGGAGGTGCATCTGGCTTAGGTGCAGCAACTTCTAAATTACTGCAAGAGAAAGGCATGAAAGTTGCCATCGTAGATATTGACCAAAATAAACTAAGTCAATTTGCTTCATCAATTGGTGCCCATGGTTATCCCCTAGATGTAACAGACCCAGCTGCTGCAGCATCTTTCTTTGATCTTGTTGAACAAGAATTAGGTATTCCAAAAGTGTTGGTGAATTGTGCTGGTATTGCTACACCTTCCAGAATTTTAGGTAAACAAGGAATAATGCCATTGGATTTTTTTCAAAAATTGATCAACGTCAATTTGGTTGGAAGTTTCAATATGCTGAGATTGGTAGCTGAAAAAATGATAAAGCTTGAAGTAGATGAAGATGGACAAAGAGGTGTAATTATTTCAACAGCATCGATTGCAGCATACGAGGGACAAATCGGACAAAGTGCTTACGCAGCTTCCAAGGCAGGAATTGTAGGGATGACCTTACCCGCCGCAAGAGAGTTTGCATCTCTTGGGATTAGAGTCAATGCAGTTGCTCCTGGGGTGTTTCATACACCACTTGTAGAGGGTTTGCCTCAAGAAGTACAAGATGCTTTGGCTGCCAATATTCCTAATCCCAAACGATTAGGTAAGCCTGAGGAGTTTGCAAAACTAGTTTGGCATATCATAGAAAACCAATATATCAATGGTGAGACCATTAGAATTGATGGTTCACTGCGCATGCAACCAAAATAACCAACATGAAAAAAATTATTATTTCTGCTTCCTTCTTACTATTGAACTTTATGTCGTCCTCAATTTTTGCACAAAACAAACCAGATGAGGGGTGGATCAACTGGACTAACTTTAAAAAATATGTGAATCAAAATAAGGAAGTGAAAGAAAAACACAAAGGGGAAGTTAGGGTTGTTTTTTTAGGTGACTCCATCTTTGAAGGATGGTCTGTTGCGCGTCCGGATTTTTTTCAAGGGAAGCCTTATTTCAACAGAGGAATTAGTGGTCAGGTTACTGCACAAATGCTACTTCGCTTTCAAGAGGATGTTGTCAATCTTCATCCAGATGTTTTGGTATTAAAAGCTGGAATCAATGATATTGCTGAAAATGCAGGTGCATACGACCATGAAAAGACTTTGAATAATATCAAGTCAATTGTTCAGCTAGCAAAAGCAAATAAAATAAAAATTGTGCTTTGTACTGTGCTGCCTGCAAATCGTTTTGTATGGAGACCGGCGCTAACGCCAGCTGATAAAGTTATTGAATTAAATGCAGCGCTTCAAGCTTATGCAAAACAGGAAAATGTTTTGTACCTCGACTTATATACAGCTGTAGTAGATGATCAAAAAGGAATGAAATCAGTCTATGCTAAAGATGGGGTACATCCCACAGTTGAGGGATACAAAGTTTTAGAGCCGATGGTTGAGCAGGCAATTAAGCAAGTGAAAAAATAACAATTACCTTCTATTCCTTGGTCGAGTAATCAGTTTGGGCATGATGGTATCAAACCTAACCTTCTGTTCATCTGTACACAGTGCCCTCAATTTTTGAAAATGAGTAAATGTAAATGAATCGGAAAAGTGATTGGTTCTTTTGATTTTCTCTAATAAGATGCCGATGCTGCTGTCGGTTGGACTAATTGCAAGGTTATTGTAAAGTTTTTCTTTTGCCTCTTTGTTTTCATTCCATACGGGTCGCATGGTAGTAAAGAAAACATCTTTCTCTTTTTTAAAGATGGCTATCTGAGTAGTGTCTAATCCAATTTCATTGTAAATTTTCATAGCCCATTCATCAGGTGAATCCCTCTTCCATTGTTTTTTATTATTTCCGAAGAATAGAAAAAAAGCTAGAACCATGTTGCTAATCAGCAAAATGAGAACTAAAAAAACCATCCATTTGTATTTTGTTTGATTCATTATGGTGCTTCATTTAGTTCATAAGGGTTGATAGCATTTTGTCTTCCGTATTCTGCAGCAATGGTTTGTCCTATTTCATCTTGGTTTTGCAAAAATGAATTACGGTTGAACATGATATAACCATTAACTAACAAAATCAACATTACCATAGCCATCACTACAGTCGGTCTTGTAATGAATGCTAAAACGTTAAAAACGGGATTATCCTCTTTTTTCAATAATCTAGCATGAATCCTTGTGTACAAAAAAGGACTAGGCTCTGCACGTTGAATACCGTCCAGGCTACTGATGATCTCTTCTGTGGTTATCCTTGTTTTCATGTCTATACTCTAATTTAGATGTTTTTTTATGAAGGTTATTGCGCTACTCATTTAAGTTGTTCAGTTTTTTTAACAAATCCCTCAAATTGTTCTTTGCCCTATGTAAAAGGGACTCAACTGCAGAAAGGCTTGTTTTCATGATTTCTGCCACTTCTTGATAACTTAGCCCCTCTACCTTGTTTAAAACAAACGCAATTTGTTGATTTTCAGGAAGTTCTTTGATTGCCTTGAAAAGCATACTTGCCTTTTCTTTGTTGTCTAATCGAACCCCTGGATGGTGGAAATCAGGCAATTCGAGAGTAGGGGTGTTGTCGTCTCCAAATAATGGGCTCAACAAGCCAAATCTTTTTTTTCTTTTTTTTCTTCTTATAAATTCTAAGGCGGTTGTTACCGCCACCCGGTATACCCAAGTGGATAAGGCAGATTCGCCTTTAAATTGGTGGATAGATTCAAAAATTTTAATAAAAACATCCTGCGTTACGTCTTCAGCATCCTCCTGACTTTGTAAAAATCCCAATACTGTGTTGAATACCAAAGATTGTCTGGATTCAACCAAGTGTTTAAAGGCTATCCCATCGCCCTCTTTTAAACGATAAATGAGTTCTTGTTCAGTCAACTTTCCCTTATGATGTATTGAAGATAAAGATAGCTACTTCCCGAGGGTCTAAAAATTAATTACCTGTCTATTATATGAACGGCTAAACCATGCTCTTGAACTCCTTTATTTTCATTAAGTTTGAAAAAAAACGACAACTATGGTTTCATTTGAATGGAAAGGAGTATTTCCTGCTTTGCTAACACCTTTTGATGCTAATGAGGAATTAGATCTCAACATGTATGAAAAAAATCTACAAGCACAAGTGGAAGCTGGTGTAAGTGGGATCATCATAGGTGGTTCTCTTGGAGAAGCTAGTTCAATTACGCTTGAAGAGAAAGAAGCATTGGTAAAATGCTCTGTTAAGTTCCTCAATGGAAAACTTCCTGTCATCATGAACATCGCTGAAGGCTCAACCAAAGAAGCGGTTCGTCAAGCAAAATTAGCAAAGGAGTGGGGTGCAAGTGGTTTGATGCTTTTGCCACCAATGAGATACAAGGCAGATGATCGTGAAGTTGTTACCTTCTTCAAAACAGT
>JBDLUR010000180.1:0-2850 GCA_039805205.1 Bacteroidota bacterium | reverse complement strand
CCCTAACCATAGGGCTAGGCTACATTGGCAGCAAGGTGCAACTGAGCTATGATTTTTCAAGGGCTATACCAACCGATCACCCAAAGTACCTAGCCTATTTAGATTTTAAGAAAACATTTGGAGAGGATGGTAACCTATTGACAGTCGGCTATACAACCAATAGCTATTTCACTACAACACATTTTAATGCTACCTCCAAATTCATAGAAGAAGTAAAGCAAGTAAATGGTGTTGAGGATATCATAAGTATCAATGGAGCAGTTACCTTAAAAAGAAATGACAGTACCGGTAAGCTTGATGCCACAAAAATTTTTCCTAATTATGTCGATGCCCAGACGGTCTTAGACAGCTTACAACAACAGTTTTTCTCCCTTCCTTTTTATAGAGGAATACTATATAACCCTTCTTCTAACGCCTATTTGATTGGCCTCAGAATCAATAAGGATATTCTAGCATCAAAAGCAAGGGAAAAAACAATTGGAGAGATAGAGGCAATAACTGCTGGTTATGCTGCGAAAACTGGTTTTGATATCCATTTGAGTGGATTGCCTTTGATCAGGACCAATGTAGCAATGCGCATAGCCAACGAACTGAATTGGTTTTTACTAGGTTCAATTGTCTTGTCGGCGATAATTTTATTTGTCTTTTTTAGATCATTTGCCACTACCCTTTTATCGCTTAGCGTGGTATTAATTGGGGTTATTTACAGTCTTGCAACAATCTATTCCTTCGGATTTAAAATAACCTTACTCACTGCTTTGATTCCACCATTAATTGTAGTGATTGGCATACCCAATTGTATATATTTCTTGAATAAATACCACACCTCATACCTCAAATATGGAAATAAAGAGAAAGCAATAGTTGAGATGATCAGTAAAATGGGTGTGGTTACTCTTTTTTGTAACATCAGTGCAGCATTGGGTTTTGCGGTTTTTGCGCTCACTAAGAGCCTCATCCTGAAAGAATTTGGAATTGTTGCCGGTATCAACATCATGGCACTTTTCTTTATCTCACTAATCATCATTCCAATAGCGCTGTACTATATGCCAGCCCCGAAGGCAAAACACATGAACTATTTGGAAAACAAATGGCTACTTAGTTTACTCACCAAAATTGAGCAATGGGTTTTCTCACACAAGAAAACAATTTATATAGCCACTGCTATTGCATTGATTATTTCGATTGTGGGTATTACCAAATTAAAAACCCAAGCCTTTATTGTTGATGATCTTCCTCAAAAAGATAAGATCTACACCGATCTTAAATTTTTCGAATCCAATTTCGGTGGAATTATGCCCCTCGAAATTTTAATTGATACTAAAAAGAAGAATGGAATTGCTGGCTCAAGAGCATTAGGCGTGTATGATAAAGTTGCTGCTTACAGTGAACATCTTACAACCTATCCCGAATTGGCAAAACCCCTATCACTTGCAGAAGGATTGAAATTTGCCAAGCAAGGATTTTATGATGGCGATAGCAATAACTATGCGATGCCCAATGCCTTTGATGGTGCTTTCTTGGCAGACTACCTCAAACCGAGTAAGTCGGCAAGCAAAGATGAAAGTTCCCTCCAAAAACTTATGTCTTCTTTCATAGACAGCAACCGACAGGTGACTAGGATAAGTGTAAACATGGCAGACATAGGCAGTTTAAGAATGCCAGAATTGATTGATACACTAGAGCGCCGAGCAGGTGATTATTTTGATACTAGTAAAACATCCATAACCTTAACAGGAACAAGTATCACCTTCCTAGAAGGAAGTCGTTTTATTATTCAAGGTCTACAAGAGAGTGTACTTTGGGCATTTTTATTCATCGCCCTTTGTATGTTATACCTTTTTAAATCTGTTAGAATCCTCATTGCCTCTCTCATTCCTAATCTGATTCCTTTAATCATGACGGCAGGCTTAATGGGCTGGATGGGTGTTGCTATAAAACCATCAACTGTCTTGGTATTCAGCGTGGCACTGGGTATTGCCATTGACATCACCATTCGTTTTCTGGTGAATTACAAACAAGAATTACCTCATTCCAATGGAGAAATTCAACAAACTGTGGTTCAGACTATCAGAGAAACAGGAATTAGTATAGTCTATACCTCTCTGGTACTGATTGCCGGATTTGTCATTTTTGTCTTCAGTGGTTTTGGAAGTACCCAAGCATTAGGTTGGCTGACTTCCTTTACCCTGCTAACGGCTACATTGACTAACCTGATCTTTTTACCTGTTCTATTAATTTTAATGGGCAAGAAGAGGTAAAAATTACGCAAAACGTCCTTTTTTTAGATAAATTCTAATAAATAGTACATTTTTCTACCTCGTTTAGAAGTCATTCATAAAATTGGCAAAAAATTGATGTGCGTCCAATGTTTGGCGAAATGCCATTCGTGAGGCCCCGATTTATTTATGATTTAGATTGCAACAAAGGTGGCAAATTAGTTGTCTTATCATATTTTCGCAATTCGTTAACATATATTTAAACCAAACAAAAAGTCATGAGAAAGATCTTGCTTCTTTTGTGTGGTGTGTTGTTCCTTGTAGGACAACTCTCTGCACAGAATCGGACGGTTTCCGGAAAGGTCACTGACGCTGCGGGTACACCAGTATCTAATGCCTCTGTGCTTGTAAAGGGAACCAGGATTGGTACTACTTCAAATGCAAGTGGTAATTTCAGTTTCAGTGTTCCATCAAATGCAAAAGCACTTATTGTTTCTGCAGTTGGTTTGGCTTCTTTAGAAGTTGCTATACCAGCAAGTGGAAATGTGAGTGTAACCTTGCAGCAGGATGACAAAAAGCTGGAAGAAGTTATTATCACAGGTTATTCAGTTAGAAAAAAGAGAGATGAAGC
>JBDLUR010000179.1:0-6449 GCA_039805205.1 Bacteroidota bacterium | reverse complement strand
GTTAAAGACAGTGGAAGTTTTATGCCCGGACATGGTGGTTTTCTAGACCGTTTTGATTCAATCTTATTTGCAGCACCACTTGTATGGCTTACTTGTTATCTTTTGAATAGTTAAGCTTTATTGATCTCCTTTCTTGATTTGAATGCTTGGCTTGGTTCTTGGTTGTTGATTTGAGTCTTTGTTTATTTGTGGACGAGCCTTTGGAGCTTCAGACGACTGTTTAGAGATAGGTGGGTTCGTTCTAGGTCCTTTATCTCTATTTCCCTGCCTACCGGCAGGCAGGCCTTGTCCCTTGTCCCTTGTCCCTTGTATATTCTCCCTATTCCCCTTCGACTTCCTCTTCTGTGCGTTTCTTTCCAATGAACGTAAACTAATTTGTCCCACCACATCTACAAATTGTGGTTCCACTTCTTTCACTTTTGCACCAGTTGTTACATCAGCAGTTTCTAATTCTTCAGGTCTGATACCCTTGTTGTTCATTGCTTTGATTTCACGAACTGTATCAATGCTAAGAGGATATTGTTTGTTACTGTCGGGTAGGGTATACCACATCAGGTTTTTAAAAATGTCTTTTTTGATGAGTTGCGCTCTACCTTTTGCTGTTTCTAAAACATCAGCATGGTCAGGGAAATTTTGCAAAGCATCTAAATAAGTATCTAGTTCGTAGTTAAGACAACATTTTAGTCGGCCACACTGACCGCTTAGTTTTGTTTGGTTGATACTTAAGTTCTGGTAACGCGCCATGGCAGTCGTTACACTTTTAAATTCATTCAACCAGCTGCTGCAACACAATTCCCTACCACAACTACCTATACCACCAACTTTTGCAGCTTCTTGTCTCGCGCCAATCTGCTTCATTTCCACCTTCACCTTAAATTCCCCTGCGTAAATTTTAATCAATTCACGAAAGTCGACACGGTCTTCTGCTGTATAAAAGAAAGTTGCTTTTCTGCCATCCGCCTGAAACTCAACTTCGCAAATCTTCATCACCAGATTAAGCTGTTTGGCAATTGCACGTGATCTTGCAAGGGCTTCTTTTTCACGTGATTTATTTTCTTGCCATTTTTGAATATCAACCTCAGTCGCTCTTCTTAAAATCTTTTTGAGGTCGGCACTATCTTCAGCTATTCTTTTTTTCTTTAATTGTAAGCGTACAAGTTCTCCGCTGAGGTTGACTGTGCCCACGTCGAAACCGCCTACGCCCTCAACGCTTACTATTTCGCCTTTATTAAAATGTTGAAGGGTGGTATTCTTAAAATACTCTTTTCTACTTCCGTTATTAAAAGTGATTTCTACTATCCTACACGAAACTGCAGGATCAGAGAATGGCAAGTTCGCTAGCCAGTCGTGAACGTTCAATCTATTACATCCGCCGGAGCTACAACCGCCATTGCTATTACAGCCGCTAGGCTTTCCATCTTTTGTGCCGCAAGAACTACATCCCATTTCCAAAATTATCAGTGAATCAAAATTACTGATTTATCCCTTATAATATGATATATTTTGAGGGTGAGGGCCATGAACAGAATTTTTGCATTAGCATTACGCTCAATATGGTAGGAAGAATGGTTTAGCTCATCAACCAATGCTTCAATCTGTTCTGTTGATATTAATTTTAGTAAACGAGTTGCAAAATCCAATTCTTCTTCTGTTACAGCAGGTGGTATTGGCGTATTGGCTAAATGGACTGAAATCGACAGCAGATGAATAAAGTAGCTAAGAAACTGTTTCTGTTTTTCTCTTCCCAATTTGCTGATCTCTTCAACCCATTTGACTTGAGCTGCAGGTCCATTTTTTAAAATTGCATTCAGCCATTCTCTGAGCAGCCCCTGCCAATCTTCATCTGCATGATGGAGCAGTTGGAAGGCTTCTCTCAAGTTTCCTTGTGCAATTGGAGCAAGTGCAGTAGCTTTTTCTTTAGGCACTGCTTGATTGGAAATCAACCAAGATGCAATATCATTTGTTTCAAGTTGATTGATTTTAATCAACTGAGTTCTAGAAAGGATGGTCGGAAGGATTTTTGATTCGTCTTCAGCAACAAATAGGAAGAGCGTTTTTTCTGGTGGCTCTTCAACAAGTTTCAATAATTTATTCCCTGAACTGCCCAGGTATTCTGGCATCCATTGAATTAAAATCTTGTAACCACTTTCGAAACTTTTGAGATTGAGTTTACGAATAATGTCTTCACATTCATGTGCCGTTATATTACCTTGTTTGTTTTCTGCTCCTAAGCTTTGAAGCCAATCATATGCATTGCCAAAGGGAGTAGTTGATACAAAATTTCTCCAGTCGGTAATGAAGTCATTACATACAGGTTTATCTACACCTGCTTTGGTAATGGTTGGAAAAGAAAAATGAATATCAGGGTGCATTAATAAGGATGCCTTCTTGCAAGAGGGGCATTCACCACAAGCGTTTTGCCGGGGTTCAGCTACTGTTGTTGCAGTTTCTCCAAACAAAGATTCTCCTGCATGGTCAGCGGTTAGATTATTCTTTTCACAAAGAATGTATTGCGAAAAAGCAATTGCCAATTGTAAAGCGCCACTACCTTCTTTTCCAAGGAACAATAGCGCATGACTTAGTCTGTTGTTTTGGAAAAGACCAACTAGTTTTTGTTTTACGCTAAGCTGTCCAGGTATTTCTGAAAAAAGCATGCGTAAAGATACTCAAGAACTTGGAGATGTTGTTATTGAAGATGCTTGGTGATTTCTTCACTCATTGGATTCACTTTACTTGGATAAACTGCAAGAAGTTTTCCATTCTCATCAAGTAGGAATTTGGTGAAGTTCCATTTGATTTCAGCATCCATCACGCCATTTTCTGCTTTTGAGGTAAGCCACTTGAAAAGAGGATGTATATCATCTCCTTTAACAGAAACTTTTTCTGCCATGGTGAAACTTACTCCATAATTTTTTTGGCAAAAATCGTTGATCTCTGCATTTGATCCCGGCTCTTGTCCACCGAAATTATTGGCAGGGAAACCAACAATTACCAACTTATTTTTGTAAGCTTTGTTCAGTTTTTCAAGTTCGGCATATTGAGGAGTATAGCCACATTTAGAGGCTGTATTGACAATCAAAATTTTCTTCCCTTTGAATTTTGCAAAATCAATTGTGTCGCCATCAATTGAAGGCACTTTAAATTTATAGACATTAGCAGGTCCTGCAGCAAAAAAAGCGAAAGCGATAATTAATAACCTGATCATAGTTTTTTGTTTTCTTCTATGTAAACTAACGATTCAGTTCTAAAAAAGTTGCAAAAGTTCAGTCTTTTTAGAGGGTAAATGCCAAACTGCATATGGATACAGCGCAGGCGCCTTCTTTTAGGAGTGTCGCTGCACAGGCTTCTGTTGATGCTCCAGTAGTAATTACGTCATCTACTAAAACGATGTGCTTGTTGATTATTGCATCAGTCTTTGTAATGCAAAAAACATCACTCACATTATCCCATCTCTCAATTCTTGTTTTTTTAGTTTGGGTTTTGGTATTTGTGTTTCTGATGAGTATTTGTTCTGTAAAATTGCAAGCCGTAACGGCATGAATCCCTTCGCAAAGTAGTGTTGCTTGGTTATAGCCTCTTTGCTTTTGTTTTTTGGGATGTAGTGGCATCGGTAGCATCAAATCTACCTTATTGGATTGGAATACATCGTTAAGCTGTCTTCCCATGATTTGCCCCAGCCACTTTCCAAGCTGCTGTTGTTCTTTGTATTTGACTTCATGAATAAGCTGTTGAATGGGTGTTTTTTCAACATAAAAAAAACTACTACTTGCAAATTGAATCGAGCATCTACCCCAGAAAAGTTGTTCAACTGGATTGCTCCTTGTATTTTCAAAACCGGTATAAGGTAAAGTACTCAGGCAATGAATACAGAGCCATTCATCAGTGCTTATTTCATTCTTTCTGCATCCAAAGCAAATAGATGGATACAAAAGATGCGTAATTGCGCCTATGGCTTCAGCTAAAAACAAGGGGTGTTTATTGGAAGATAGTGCGGTAAACCTCTTCAATTAACGCCACAGAAACGGTCTTAATTCCTTTATGGGGTTCCGATTTCCTGTTGTATTTGCTGATGTAGATGCTCTCAAATCCCAATTTTTCGGCTTCAGAAATCCTTTGATCGACACGATTTACAGCTCTGATCTCTCCACTAAGGCCAATTTCACCTGCAAAACATATTTTTTGGGACAGCGGGATGTCTTCATAAGAGCTCAAAAGGGCAAAAACCATGGCGAGATCGATTGCGGGGTCTTCAATTTTTAGACCACCAGCGATATTGACAAAAACATCTTTAGTGCCAAAATGAAACCCTCCTCTTTTTTCTAAAACTGCTAACAACAATTGTAATCTTCTTAAATCAAAACCACTTGCTGTTCTTTGTGGTGTTCCATAAACAGATGGAGTAACTAATGCTTGTACTTCAATAAGTAAAGGACGAAGACCTTCCATTGTTGCTCCAATTGCAATGCCAGAAAGTTGTTCTTCTTTTTGGTTGATTAAAATATCAGAAGGGTTGCTGACTGGTTTCATGCCCGTGCCAGTCATTTCATAAATTCCTAATTCGGCAGTCGACCCAAATCTATTTTTCGTAGTTCTTAAAATACGATACGCGTAATGCTGATCGCCTTCAAATTGTAGCACGGTATCAACCATGTGCTCCAATAATTTTGGTCCAGCAATTGTACCTTCTTTTGTGATATGCCCGATTAGAAAAACAGGTGTTTGTGTTTCTTTGGCAAAGCGTTGAAACTCGGAAGTGCATTCTCTGATTTGTGATATTGTACCAGGCGAAGAATCTAAATAGGGAGATTGAATTGTTTGAATAGAGTCGATGATAACAAGATCAGGTTTTATTTTTTTAATCTCCTGAAACACGCTCTGGGTGGATGTTTCAGTGAGTATGTAAAATTCATCATGTTGAATATTGATGCGGTTGGCCCTCATTTTAATTTGCTGTTCACTTTCTTCTCCACTCACGTATAAAATTTTAAGATCGTGCATCATCAAAGCGTCTTGCAAAAACAAAGTTGACTTTCCAATTCCGGGTTCACCGGCTACCAAGACTAAACTTCCTAGAACAATTCCACCACCCAATACACGATTCAATTCTTCATCTTTTGTGATGATGCGTTGCTTATCTTCTGCAACTACTTCTTGTAAGACAATACTCTTATTGTGTTGATTTTCTTTCCAACTTTCTTTTGATTGAGGTTGATCTTTTTGAATGATTTCTTCTGTGAAAGAATTCCATTCATTACAAGCAGGACATTTCCCCGTCCATTTTGGAGATTCATAACCACATTGCTTGCAGAAAAATGCTTTTTTAATTTTGCTCATGAAGTGAAAGTAGTAATGATTTGAAAAAATCAGAAGATGATAAAACTATAATGCCATGTTTTATCACCAAATCACGAAGTTAAATAACTGATAACCGTTGACCATTAACTGTTAATGGTTGAAAAAACCAAAGGGCCAGCAAAAGCTGACCCTTCAGTACTTACTAACCCATTAAATTCTCCCACTAAATTACAGATTGATCCCACATTTCAAAATTATTTTTTAGAGCTGTTGATAACTTTTGAGGTTCTGTTTAACAAAGGGAAAATAGGGGGGAGGCCGCCATTATAGGTTGTTAATAATTGAAAAACAAATGTTTATATATATATTTAAATTTAATAATAAATATTGGTGCCACTTTTTAGCTGGGTACATAATATATATGAACTTGGATTTCGAGGATTTTAGGCTTGCTATTTCTTTTGCCTAATATTTTTTACTAAATCTTAAACAAATGGATATGTTTTTTTAATGATTTGTTCATAAAAGTGAAATAATTGTTATATTCGCAATCGGACATTTATCGTTTTAATAACAAAAATCAACTGCATGAGAAAACTTACACTGTTCATGTGCTGTTTGCTTTTCGCGATACCAGGGGTATTTGCGCAAACAGTAGTAAAGGGGAAGGTGTCGGATGCCGACGGTTCTCCTTTGTCAGGTGTATCAATCAAAGTAGCAGGTTCCCAAACGGGTACTACCTCAGCTGCTGATGGTACATTTTCGCTTTCTGTAAAGGACCTCAACACTGTGTTGGAGGTATCTTACGTTGGATACGATCCTTTAAAGGTTCGTTCCGGTTCAAATTTATCTAACATTCAGCTTAAGTCATCTACTGCTGGTCTTCAGGAGGTAGTTGTAACAGCGCAAGGTATCCGTAGGGAGAAAAAAGCCCTAGGTTATGCAGTTGCTTCTGTTGACAAAAAAGCGCTTGAGCTTCGTCCTGATGGAGACGTTGTACGTCTTTTGAATGGTAAAGCTCCTGGTGTTGACATTCTTAACGCGAGTGGTATGTCCGGTTCTGGTACAAACATCGTTATCCGCGGTGTAAACACCATCTCTGGTAGCTCTACTCCACTATTCATTGTGGATGGTGTTCCTTTTGATGCGTCTAC
>JBDLUR010000178.1:0-4116 GCA_039805205.1 Bacteroidota bacterium | reverse complement strand
ATTTTTTTATTTAACTTTTTCCCTTCCTTATCGATTACCTCTAATAGCTTGATACTATCCACACCGTGAATCAAGTGCACAAATGGAGCAATCATTTTAACCTTATTGGATTGTAAATGTCCAATAAAATGCCATCGGATATCCTTTGGTAACTCCGCTTGCTTTTGTACAAGCTCTTGCACATAATTCTCTCCAAAATCACGGTGACCAGCATCATACAATGCTTGAATATCTTCCTCCGGTTTTGTTTTGGAAACTGCAATTAGAGTAACTTGCTTGGCGCTAAGTGCTGTTTGTAATGATTGATAGGCTTTTAAATCGACTGCCATTTATTTAATTTACAGGAGTAAGTTTATTTTAAAATACTTCTACCAATAACCATTCGCTGTACCTCACTGGTTCCTTCATAGATCTCTGTGATTTTGGCATCACGCATTAGTCTTTCCACATGGTATTCTTTCACGTATCCATATCCTCCATGTACCTGGACTGCATTCGTTGTTACCCACATAGCTGTTTCAGATGCATATAATTTTGCCATTGCTGCACTTGTTGCATAATCCATTCCATTGTCTTTTTCCCATGCAGCTTTGTAACACAACAAACGCGCAGCTTCAATGCGCGTAGCCATATCTGCTAACTTAAATTGAATGGCTTGGTGTTGACTAATTTCTTTACCAAATGCCTTACGTTCTTTTGAGTAAGCCACTGCTCTCTCATAAGCTCCTGCTGCTATTCCCAATGCTTGTGCTGCAATACCAATTCTCCCACCGTCTAGTGTTTTCATAGCAAATGAAAATCCAAAACCAGGTTCCTTGATGAGATTTTCTTTGGGCACTTTTACATCTGTAAAAGAAATACTATGTGTATCACTCGAACGGATACCCATTTTGTTTTCTTTAGCACCAACGGTTACACCAGGCCAGTTTTTCTCAACAATTAATGTATTGATCCCTTTATGTCCTTTTGCTGGATCTGCTTGAGCCATCACCAAATATACAGAAGCAGAAGAGCCATTGGTTATCCAGTTCTTAGTACCATTCAATAAAAAATGATCTCCTTTATCTTCAACAGTTGTTCTTTGTGAAGTTGCATCAGAACCAGCTTCTGGTTCACTCAACAAAAATGCACCTATATACAATTCACCATCTTTTCTACCTTGAGCAAGAGGTGTAAGGTATTTTTGCTTTTGTTCTTCATTACCGTATTTTTCTAACCCCCAAGCTACAAGACTATTGTTCACACTCATACATACAGCAACACTGGCATCCACCTTACTAATTTCTTCTAAGGCTAATATATAACTTACAGTATCCAATCCTGCACCACCATATTGTGGGTCGACCATCATCCCCATAAAACCTAATTCAGCAAGCTGCATTACATGCTCTCTTGCAAAAATTTGTTTTTCATCTCTTTCAATAACACCAGGCAAACAAGATTGTACAAAATCTTTTGCAGCTTGTTGGATCATTAATTGTTCTTCGGTTAGTTTAAGTTCCATATGTCAAGATTGTGTATACCAAATTTCGGGATATTTCTTCAACCAAAATGTTGTTAAAACAAATAGAAATGCATTTCAATAAAAATTCAAATTGCATCAATTCTATAATATATTTCCTACTTTCACTTTGAATTTTATCAATGAAACCGACACACGCTGAATTGAATTTCAAAGTCCAGAGACTAGTTGCAATAGTAGCGGTAGTGCTTTTTATCTTAAAAGTCATTGCATGGTGGTTAACACAGTCGGTTGCCGTACTTACTGATGCACTTGAAAGTACTGTAAATGTTGTTGCCGGTTTCATCAGTTTATACAGCCTTTATGTAGCAGCAAAGCCACGCGACAAAGACCATCCTTATGGTCATGGCAAAGCCGAATTTGTTTCAGCAGCAGTTGAAGGTAGTTTAGTCGCTATTGCAGGTTTTGTAATTATTTATGAAGCTATTGACAACCTTATTCATCCTCATAAGATTCAGAAGTTAGACATAGGTATGATGATTATTGCCATTACAGCAATTATTAACTATACCATGGGATGGTATGCCATCAATACTGGCAAAAGAAATAACTCACTTGCGTTAATTGCATCTGGTAAACATTTGCAAAGTGACACCTATTCTACTTTAGGCATTATCATTGGAATGGCAATTATCTATTTCACCAATCTAATTTGGCTAGATAGTGTTATCGCAATTGGTTTTGCATTCTTCATTATTTATACCGGATACACTATTGTTAGAAGTTCCCTTGCCGGCATTATGGATGAGGCAGATATGGAATTGCTCGAAAAGTTGGTAGCAAGAATGAATGAGAACAGAAGAGAAAATTGGGTGGATTTACACAATCTCAGAATCATCAAATTCGGGACCATCATTCATATAGATTGTCACCTTACTGTGCCTTGGTACCTCAACGTTCATGAAGCCCATCAAGAAATTGAAGCTTTCTCTGCACTGGCAAAAAATGAATTTGGAGAAAGTGTTGAACTCTTTGTACATGCTGATGGATGCATGGATTTTTCATGCCGCATCTGTTCTAAAAAAGATTGCTTAGAACGTAAGTTCCCCTTCAAAAAATCTATCACTTGGGATGTGCATAATATTTCCAGTGATCAGAAGCATAAAATATAGGGAATAGGGACAAGGGAAACAACAACTACTCCCTATTCCCTGTTAGCTAATCCCTAAACCGGTTCTTGCTGACTCAAACAATGAAAACTTCCCAATCCCCAAATAATATCTGTTGAATCTATCCCAACAATTTCACGATCAGGGAAACATTGCTGAACAATCTGCAACACCTTCTCATCTTTATCACTTCTGAAAGTTGGAACGACTACCTGCTGATTGGCAATATAAAAATTAGCATAAGATGCAGGCAACATTTGATCTTCCCAAATTACTGGATCTGGCATAGGCAGCTCAACAATATTCAGCTGCTTACCATTGAGCAAACGCATTTCTTTTAACTGCTTAAGGTTATGTTGCAGTAATGCATAATTTTCATCCTGCTTATTTTCTTCTATAACAGTTACAACTGTGTCCTCATTGATAAATCTAACTGTATCATCAATGTGTCCATCAGTATCATCTCCTACTATTCCTTCATCCACCCACAACACCTGGTCTTGCCCGTAGTAATCCATCAAGTATTGCTCAATCTGCGATTGGTTCAAATGCGGATTGCGATTGGGATTCAACAAACAGGCAGTAGACGTAATTACTGTACCTGCACCATTAAAATCAACTGAGCCCCCTTCCATAATGATACCCGGATTAAAAACAGGTAAACCCAATTTATTACCAATCAAAGTTGGAATCACATCATCAAGATCGAAGGGCGGATATTTATTTCCCCAAGCATTGTAATTCCAATCAACAATGGCTTTTTTAGACTTGTCTAAATTGTTTAATAAGAACGCAGGACCATGATCTCTGCACCAAGCATCGTTAGTGGGATGTAGGTGAAAATGCACCTTCGACAAATCAACTCCTGCTGCTTCAAGCATAGCTGTTGCTTTCTGTTGCATTGCAAGATCAACAACGTTTATATTCACTTCTTCAAAACGAACCAAAGTTTTGATGAAAGCAACATAAGAAGGAAAAATTGTCTCAATCTTTCCAGGCCATGATGCTTCCTTATGCGGCCAACTCAACCATGTTGATTGATGCGGAGCAAATTCTGCTGGAAAATAATAACCGAGGGATTTGGGAGTACTCATATATACAAGGGGCGAGGGACGAGGGACGAGGGACCAGACAAATATTTATCATTTGTACCTCGTGACTAGTTCCTATATTTTAATCAATAAATCTTTTTACGATATCACCATACGAATCAATTCTGCGATCGCGCATGAAAGGCCAATGGGTGCGATAGCTATCCGTTTTAGACAAGTCTAATTCTGTTACAATAACTTCTTCTTGGTCGTGTGTTGCTTTTACAATCAAACTGCCGAATGGGTTGGCAACAAAAGAGCCTCCCCAGAATTTCATGGCACCATTCTGCTCGAACCCTACTCTGTTCACACTCACCACGTGTACGCCATTGGCTACAGCGTGACTGCGCTGAATGGTCTGCCAAGCATTGTATTGTTCAGTATTGGTTGCTTC
>JBDLUR010000177.1:0-9326 GCA_039805205.1 Bacteroidota bacterium | reverse complement strand
CCAATCATGTTGGCTTCAGCAATTCCACACTGAATAAATCTTTCAGGAAATGCTTTAATAAATGCATTCAATTTTAGGGAACCAGCGAGATCAGCAGTCAAAGCGACTACATTCGGATTTTTTTGTCCCAACTCATAAATACCATCACCAAATCCGCTTCTTGTATCTTTTTGTCCCGTTACTTGAATTGCATCTAACATTTTCAGAATATTTGACGCAAAGTAACATCAAATCAGGCTTTATTTTTGAGTAAAGCGGTTAAAATTTTGAGATTAATTTAAACGGAATGCCCGTAAATCGAGATGCGTGGGTAAATCCTTGATGTATTGTTCCCATTTCCATGCACTGGTCATGATATCTTTAATGTTATATTTTGGTTCCCAGCCTAGTTCAGTTTTTGCTTTTTCGTTATTGGCATAAATCGCAATTACATCTCCAGCTCTTCTTTTCCCTACACGGTAATTTAATTTCAAGCCCGTACTTTCTTCAAAGGTCTTGATGGCTTCTAATACAGATATTCCATTTCCGGATCCAATGTTATATGCTATACAATTGCTTTTATTTTTCTTTTCAATGATGTGATTCAATGCAAGTGTGTGGGCATGGGCTAGATCGCAGATGTGAATAAGGTCTCTGATACAAGAGCCATCCGGTGTGGGGTAGTCGTCACCAAATACTACCAATTCATTTAGTTTGCCGATAGCTGTTTGTGTAATAACCGGTGCAAGGTTCTGTGGTTTGTCTATTGGTAATTCTCCTATTAAAGCAGATGGATGTGCTCCAGCGGGATTGAAATAGCGAAGCAGCACAGTATTCATAGAAGGATTAGCGGCAGCTAGTGCTTCTATCATTTGTTCACCAATCTGCTTGGTGAGTCCGTATGGAGATGCAGCCTCTTTCTTAGGGGTTTCTTCAGTAACAGGTATTTGATCAGGGTTGCCATAAACAGTACAAGAAGAAGAAAAAACAAAGTTGTTTACTTTGGCTTCTTCCATACAGCGCATCACATTGATTAGAGAGGTCAGGTTGTTGTGAAAGTACAGTAGTGGTTTTTCTACCGACTCACCTACGGCTTTGTAGGCGGCAAAATGAATAACACCCACAAGGTCGCTGTTCTCTTCAAATATGGCTCTGGTTTCATCATAATTGCAAAGATCAACTTTGTAATTTTTGACTTTCTTTCCAGTAATTTTTTCAATACCTTCCAACATACCTGGAGTAGATCTCGAATTGTTATCGGCAGAAATCACTTCATACCCATTTTCAATTAAATCTACAATTGTGTGAGAGCCGATATATCCTGTTCCTCCTGTTACCAGTACTAGTTTTTTCATTCAATTTTAATTGATGATGTCCATGAGGTATTTACCGTAACCACTCTTTAGCAAAGGGGTTGCTAACTTAACCAGTTGTTCGGTATTGATGAATCCTTTTCGCCATGCAATTTCTTCTATACATGCAATTTTGATGCCTTGTCGCTGTTCAATTACTTGAATGAACTGTGATGCTTGCATCAATGAATCAAAAGTGCCAGTATCCAACCAAGCCGTTCCTCTGTCGAGTACTGAAACATGTAATTTGCCGCTTTTCAGATAAGCTAAATTCACATCTGTGATTTCATATTCTCCTCTTGGCGATGGTTGTATGTTTTTTGCTATTTCAACAACATTGTTGTCGTAAAAATAGAGACCAGGAACTGCATATTTACTTTTAGGCTGAATTGGTTTTTCCTCTATGGAAATAGCTTTCATGTTTTTATCAAATTCAACAACACCATATCTTTCAGGATCGCTTACCTGGTATGCATATACTATGCCTCCATCAGGATTAGAATTTTTTTCTAATGTTTTGCCCAAGCCCATCCCATAGAATATATTATCACCCAAGACCAATGCACAGGAATCGTTTCCAATAAATTCTTCCCCAATTACAAAAGCTTGTGCTAGACCGTTGGGAACAGCTTGCTCGGCATAACTGAAATTGAGTCCAAGGTGTGCACCATCGCCAAATAATTTTTGGAATTGAGGCAAATCCTGTGGTGTAGAAATAATTAAAATGTCTTTGATGCCAGAAAGCATTAAAGTAGATAGGGGATAGTAGATCATTGGTTTGTCGTAAACCGGCATGATCTGTTTGCTTATTGCGTAGGTAATGGGATATAGCCTTGTGCCAGAGCCACCTGCTAAAATAATGCCTTTCATGTGATTAGTTATAGGGGCAAAGATGCGGTTTTTTTAAACAAAATGGAAGCTTGTTAACATGGAGGTAACATACAGGTTACAATTGGTTAACCGACCGCTAACACCCTATTAACGCTGCAATTGTTCCTTTGCACCATAATAAGAACTATGCAAGCAAGGAATTTTAAAAAGCTGTTGTTCGTCACTTTTTCCAGTCTTTTATTGGTTTCTGTATCTTTTAGCCAGAGCATTAAACTGACTGGTAAAGTTATTAATACGAAAAACGAGCCAGTCGCGGGTGCATCTATTCTCATTGAGGAATTGAAAAGAACCATTGTTGCTAATCTTGATGGTCAATTTGATGCAAACTTAGAAGTAGGAAAGAAATACACTTTTACGGTATCCAGTGTTGGGTACAATACCAAAGTTGTTTCGGAAATTGAAGTGGGTGCAAACGCTGATAACAATGTAACTGTTGTTTTGGAACCTCAATCCAAGAATAGTGAAGCAATTGTAATCAGATCTACTCGTCGCCAGGAGAGTACTGTTGCCTTGCTCACTTTCCAAAGAACAAACACTGCTTTGTCAAGTGGATTGGCTGCTGATTTTATTAGAAGAACACCTGACAAAAACACGGGTGAAGTGCTGAAGCGTGTAAGTGGTGCTTCTATACAGGATAACAAATTTGTAATTGTACGTGGATTAAGTGATCGCTACAATTCTGCCATGTTGAATTCGGCATTATTACCAAGTAGTGAACCAGATAAAAAGGCATTTTCTTTTGATATGTTCCCTGCTGCATTGATTGACAATATTGTCATCAATAAAACAGCTACTCCTGAATTTACTGGTGAGTTTTCTGGTGGTTTGGTTCAGGTAAACACAAAAGATATTCCTACAAAGGATGTTATTACTGTCGGTTTTGGAATTGGTTACAACAACCAATCAACCTTTAAAGATTTTACCAGCAACAAGCGAAATCAATATGATTGGTTAGGCTTTGATGATGGAACAAGAAATCTGCCTGATAGTTTCCCTGCAACTGCCCAAATTTATCGTGCTTTAGGTAAAGATGCTGCTGGATTAAATAAGCAAGTTGAACTAACACAACAATTCCGTGGAGATGTGTATGTGCCTTACACAGTGAAAGCTGCTCCAATCAAAACGTTCAACTTCACCTATGCGCAAAACCATAAATTGAAAAATGGTGCCAATCTTGGTACATTGGTTGCAATCAACTATAGAAATTCTATGTTGATTTATGATGTAGAGAAAGCATTCTATGAAGCGGATGGTACACCTGTATTTAACTTCAACGATAAACAAAATAGGTATCAAACAAATCTTGGTGGAATTGTAAATGTGGCATGGGTTAAGGGTAAGCACAAGATCGCTTTCAAGAATCTGTTCAACCAGTTGTACGAAGACAATTACTTTACCAGGGAAGGTTTCAATACCAACAGAAGAAACGACTTGAAGTTCTATTCTTCTTATTTGAACCAGCGTAGCTTGTTCAGCACACAACTAGAAGGTGAACACCAGTTATCTGCAAAAGGTATCAAATTCAAATGGAATGGTAATGCAGGTTTGAACTGGAAAAAGCAGCCAGATTTGCGTAGTGCATTGTATGCACGTGCTATTAATACGGATGAAAAATTTGAAATTGATCCAGATGATACAAGAAGATTTTACAGTGATTTGAAAGATTACAGTGTAGGGGCAGGCGGACAATTTATTGTTCCAATGAACTGGGGTGGCAAGGATAAGCAAACTTTAAAATTTGGTGGATCTACTTTGGCAAGGATGCGTGATTTCAGAAGTAGAATCTTTAGGTATAACATTACCAATTTTAATTCATTTGTTGCTGCCAATGCTTATAAGCCTGTTGATAAAGCATTCTTCTATGACAATATGGGTAACTCAGGATATATCCTAGAGGAATTCACCAATAACTCTGACCGTTATTTTGGTTTGTCGGTTTTGAATGCAGCTTATGGAATGATGGACAACAAATTCGGAGATTTTAGAGTGATTTGGGGTCTACGTGCTGAAAACTTCCAACAGTTGTTAACCTCTAAAGAGCAAACTGGTAATAGAAGTGTCAGATTGACTGAAAAGTGGGATTTCCTTCCATCTATCAATGTACTCTTGAATGTAGGTGACAAACAAAATATCAGAGCTTCTGCAAGTAGAACAGTTGCTCGTCCAGAATTCAGAGAATTGGCAGAATTCGCCTTCTTCGATTATGAAATGAATTATGGCGTTAAAGGTGATACAGCTTTAAGAAGATCATCTATTTTGAACTACGACCTTCGTTATGAATTGTATCCAAAAGCTGGTGAAGCAATAACTTTTGGTGCTTTTTATAAAGAATTTACTGATCCAATTGAGTTAAGACTTGATCCAGGAAGTAACGCAGATGCTAGACGTTATTTCTACCAAAACGCCTTAAGCGCAAAAACAATTGGATTTGAGGTAGAACTTAGAAAAGGCCTTGAGTTTCTTTCTCCGGCATTAAAACCATTCAGCATATTTGGTAACTATACTTACTTAAGATCTGAAGTTTCTTTTAATGATCTTGGAGCTGACAGTAAGACTGTTAAGGCGAACAGACCACTACAAGGTCAGTCTCCTTACTTGCTCAACGCAGGACTTCAGTATACCTCCGATATGTTTAATGCATCTGTTTTATATAACAGAGTAGGTGAGCGTTTGACATTAGTAGGTAACGATGAGTTTCCAAACGTATATGAGCGTCCGAGAAATCAATTGGATATCCAATTATCAAAGAAAGTGATTGATGGAAAGGGTGAAATCAGAATCAACTTCCAGGACATTCTCAACAACGCGTTCTATTTCTATGAAAATGTAAATGAAAGTACTGCTTTCGATAAGGGAGTTGATCGATTGTTCAATTCTTACAAGCAAGGAAGTACTATCACTGTCGGCTTTACTTATGACTTCAATATTGGCAAGAAAAAATAAAAAAGATAAAAAAACCTCAATTATGAAAAGAATCGTACTTGGTTTGATGGCATTCACGATGATCTCGCTTAGCTCTTGCATCAAAGTGAATTTTGATGAAACCATCAACAACAACAACACTGGTGGCGGTAACGCAACTGATCCTCAAGATCCAGCAGCTAACGGTGGACTTATTCAAGGAATCATCAACAAAAGTTACTATTTGCCAAAAGGTAAATACACTTTGAAAGGTTATGTATATGTAACTGAAGGTAATACATTGACTATTGCCCCAGGATCTGTAATTGTTAGTGATATTACAGAAAAAGGTGCTCTTATTATTGAGCGTGGTGCAAAGCTAATTGCAGACGGAAGATCTACATCTCCAATTGTATTCACTAGTGGAAAGCCAATTGGTCAAAGAACTCCTGGTGATTGGGGTGGAATTATCATGTTGGGTAAAGCGCCAACTAATAGACCATTAGATCCAGCTCCAGTTGTTGAAGGTGGTGTTGGTAGAAAATATGGTGGAACTGATCCTAACGATGACAGTGGTATTTTGAGATTTGTAAGAATCGAATTCGCTGGTATCGCTGCTGAACCAGGTTCTGAAATCAATGGTCTTACACTTGGTGGTGTAGGTTCTGGTACCATTATTGAGAATGTACAGGTGTCTTTCGGTAACGATGATGCATTTGAATTCTTTGGTGGAACAGTTAACTGTAAAAATTTGATTGCTTTTGCAACTGCAGATGATGATTTCGACTTTGACTTTGGTTATAGTGGAAGAATTCAATATGGTATTGCACTCCGTAAGCCTGATTTCGTAGATGGTGGTGATGCTGGTAATGGTATTGAGTGTGATAATGATGGTACTGGTTCTGCTGCTACTCCAGTAACTAGACCTCAATTAAGTAACTTTACTTTTGTTGGTCCAAATAATGCAACAGGTACTGCTGCAAACCACAACTTTGGTAACAGATGGAGAAGAGGTACACAGTTCGTTCTAAGAAATTCAATTATGATTGGTTGGGCTAAAGGTGGGTTTTCTATGGAGTCTGCTGCAACTGCAAATGCATACGTTGCTGGTACATCAGAATTCAAAAATAACCTAGTTCATTCTAACACAGCTAATGCAATTTACCGCGGTGATGCAAATGCATTAGCAGTTATCACTGCAGCTGCTATCCAAGCAAAAGCTGAATCAGAAGGTTGTTTAACTTTAGCGAATGCTGATGATGCTCAGCTAACTCTCCCTTACTATTCTACAAATCCAAACTTCCTACCAAAGGCTGGTTCTCCAGCATTGACTGGCGCTTCTTTCACAGGTATGAATGCTTTCTTTACTTCTGGAACATTCAGGGGTGCAATGGGGGCAAATAACTGGACAGCTGGTTGGGCAAATTGGGATCCACAAGCTACTGCTTACTAAAATTTCATGATCTCTATAATAAATAAAGGGCTGCAATTGCAGCCCTTTTTATTTTAAATAGACATATGCAATTTCATATGGTTGTTTTCTCAGCTCCTTTGACATCCATCCAATTCCACGCTTGAATTTCTGTGGAGTAGGTTCACAAATAGTGAATTTTTGATTACCAACAACTACTGAAACCCCTTTGGGTTTTGGCAACAAAACAGCCACATTAACGTGTTCAGGGTAGGAAATAATGGCCATTGGTAAATTATAAATCTCTTTAACCAAAGAAAAAAACAAAGCAGATCTGTCTTCGCAATCACTTGAAGAAGAAATTAATGTTTCTTCTGCAGATAATCTTTTCTCTCTGCCAAACAATTTGGTGTCAGTTTCAAATTCAAACCCATCTCTCACAAATAACATCAGGTATTCAACTCCTTTCTCTATAGTTAGTTTTTTAACTCTTGATTTTAATTCTGGTATAAGGGTGTTGTAGGTTATTTCACTAAATGGTATATTGAATTGATACCGGTATTCAGTTACAGGGTAATTGGTGAAATAGTCTTGTATTTCTGTTTTTACAAGTACTTTATAGCTTTCTTTTTTATGCTTGTATTGGAAGGAGATGCTTTTTTCGCTATAAGATTCACGCTGAAATGAAGGCAGATAATCAATTCGGTAATTGAAGTCTATGCCTTGTTTTATAAATGCATCAAACTTTTTATGAAATTGTTCAGTTTGAAAGTTGATTTGAAACTGATAATCATGATAATTCAGGCATACATATTGTAGGCCATTCACTATTTTATTAGGGAGATTATATATAGTGTCTGAAGATTTTACATATAAAAGTATCTTTTCTTTAGAAGTGTAAATAAGAGGTTCAAAACCAACAGCAGAAAGTAATACATATTTTGTTAATGTATATTGAGTATAATCTATATATTTTGAATTAATCTGCTCTGCAATTCTTCTAATCAGTTGATATACTAGCCAGTCAGCTAATTGTAATTCTTTTTGTAGTATAGTGATTTTATTTACTGCGGGTTGGAGAAGGTATAAAGGTGGTAAATTATTTACGTCTTTTTCGTATTCTAGTTTTTGAATAGCATTTTTGATCGAAGTTTTATCTATAGGTAAGTCATATTGTTTCCCTAAGAAATTTATTATTAGGGTGTCTGTGGTTGATACAGTTCTAGAGTAGCAACTCAGCGAAAAGACGATCATTAATAATGCTAATATTTGTCTTTGTTTTGTCAATGGAACAGACTATTTCTAGGTTAAATTAACACAAAATTCATTTTGGTTATAAAAACAAGGTGTTTGGCTGATTTAAATTGCAACATGGCAAAACCAAGTTTTCTCCCCCGTGATATAAGCTGGCTCAGTTTCAATGCCAGGGTTCTTCAAGAAGCTAATGATAAAACAGTACCTCTTAAAGATAGAATTCGTTTTTTGGGTATATTCTCCAATAACTTAGATGAGTTCTTTAGGGTAAGGGTTGCCACCCTCAAAAGAATGCATGAAATAGGTGGAAGTTCTAGAAAATTGAACATGCACTTAGAAGATTATCCTGTTGAAATTTTAAATGAATTGATGCACATTGTGCTTCAGCAACAAAGTGAGTTCGACCGGATTTGGATAAATATTCAATTGGAAATGAGGAAGAATAAAGTATTCCTTAAAAATGAAAAGCAATTAAATAAGGAGCAGAAGGCATTTGTGGTTGACTATTTTGAGCAGGAGGTTAGATCGAATATAATTCCATTAATGGTAGAATCCATTCCGGAAATGCCCTATCTAAGGGATAAGAGTATATATCTTGGTGTGGTGATGAGACAGAAAAAGTCTGCCTATAAACAAAAATATGCGCTGATTGAGGTTCCTTCAAAGTCACTTGGGAGATTTTTAATATTACCAAGTTCGGGTACCGAAACGCATATCATATTATTAGAGGATGTGATCAGGGTCAACTTGCCATACATTTTCTCTTACTTTGGTTTTGATCAATTTGATGCCTACATTTTTAAGGTTACAAAGGATGCGGAATTGGATTTGGACAATGACATCAGTACTTCTTTGGTAGAAAAAATGCAAAAGGGGTTAAAGAAAAGAAGAAAGGGTAAGCCAGTTCGTTTTGTGTATGATAAAGAAATGGATAGCGGGTTGCTTAATTTTCTAACCAGAAAATTAAAGCTAGATGCTAAGTCTAGTATAATTCCTGGCGGTCGTATTCATAATTTTAAGCATTTCATGGATTTTCCAAATGTGTTTCCACAGGCTAAAAAGAAAGCGCCTGCTTTTGTGCACCCTGAACTCAAAACATCTTTACGCGTTACCGATGTTATTCAGCACAAAGATGTTTTGCTCAACTTTCCTTATCATTCATTTAGTAAAATAATTGATTTGCTTCGCGAGGCAGCAATCGATCCAGAGGTTGTGTCCATTCGTATAACAGCTTATCGTCTTGCATCTGATTCAAAAGTTATTAATGCATTGGTGAATGCATCGCGTAATGGTAAAAAAGTGGAGGTGATGCTTGAGCTTAAAGCAAGATTTGATGAAGAAGCTAATTTGGCATGGAAATCTGTCTTAGAAGAAGAGGGCGTTAGAGTTATTTTAGGTATTCCAAACATGAAGGTGCATGCCAAGGTTTGTGTAATTAAGAAAAGATCAGGCAATAAGACCATACAATACGGTTTTGTGAGTACAGGAAATCTAAATGAAAAATCAGCCCATATTTACAGTGATTTTTGTTTGCTTAC
>JBDLUR010000176.1:0-4978 GCA_039805205.1 Bacteroidota bacterium | reverse complement strand
TCTCCTGGTTTGATATCGAGATTGATCCCTTTTAAAATTTCTTTTTCTTCAATTCTTGCCTGTAGATTTTCAATCTTTAACATATATAAGGTTTGTCTTTGTTAATGTAATTATCCTACGCTGCCTTCTAAGCTGATGGCAAGTAGTTTTTGTGCTTCTACTGCGAACTCCATTGGAAGTTGATTCATGACTTCTTTTGCAAATCCATTGATGATCAAGGCAACGGCAGCCTCGGTATCAATACCTCTTTGGTTACAATAAAAGATTTGATCCTCACCTATCTTAGAGGTAGTAGCCTCATGCTCAACAATTGCAGTATTGTTTTTTACTTCAATGTAAGGGAAGGTGTGGGCGCCACATCTATCACCAAGCAACATAGAGTCGCATTGAGAGAAGTTTCTTGCATTGCTTGCATTCTTAGCAACACTCACCAAACCTCTGTAAGAGTTCTGGCTTCTGCCTGCAGAAATACCTTTAGATACAATACGGCTTCTGGTATTTTTTCCCAGATGCACCATTTTTGTTCCGGTATCAGCCTGCTGATAATTATTGGTTACAGCCACTGAATAAAATTCTCCAATGCTGTAGTCGCCTTTTAAAATCACACTAGGATATTTCCATGTCACGCTTGAACCAGTCTCTACTTGAGTCCAAGAGATCTTAGCATGATCACCTGCGCAAATTCCACGCTTGGTTACAAAATTGTAAATACCACCCTTGCCTTCTTTATCACCAGGATACCAGTTCTGAACAGTTGAATATTTAATCTCTGCTTTTTCCATTGCCACCAATTCTACAACAGCGGCGTGCAATTGATTCTCATCACGCATAGGTGCAGTACATCCTTCTAGATAACTTACATAACTTCCTTCTTCAGCAACAATCAAGGTTCTTTCAAACTGTCCTGTGTTTGCAGCATTGATACGGAAGTAGGTTGATAATTCCATAGGACATCTAACGCCTTTTGGAATATAGCAGAATGAACCATCGCTGAATACAGCTGAGTTCAAGGCTGTGAAATAGTTGTCGGTTGTGGGCACAACAGATCCTAAATATTTTTTGATCAATTCAGGATGTTCCTGAATCGCTTCACTCATAGAGCAGAAGATTACACCCACTTTTGAAAGTTCCTCTTTGAAAGTAGTTGCTACAGAAATACTATCCATTACCGCATCAACAGCAACTCCGGTTAATCTCTTTTGTTCATTAAGTGAAATACCCAACTTTTCGAAAGTCTCTCTTAATTCCGGATCGATTTCATCCAAGCTTTTCGGAGCGATTTTCTGTTTTGGGGCAGAATAGTAAATAATGTCTTGGAAGTCGATTTTGGGATAGGTAACATTCGGCCATGTTGGTTCTTCCATGGTTAGCCAATGTCTATAGGCCTTTAATCGGTATTCAAGCATCCATTCAGGCTCGTTTTTCTTTGCAGAAATGAACTTGATGGTGTCTTCCGACAAACCCTTAGGTGCCTCGTCGGCCTCAATATTGGTAACAAAACCGTATTTGTATTCCGATGAGGTTACCTGTTCTAATATGTCATCATTTTCCTCGTGCATAATCCTCTTTGGTTTTGAAGCGCAAATTTCATCATTTTAAAGCGTAGTAGAAAGGATGTGGATCAATTGGGGGAAGTTTAACCCTCATTTTTCCCAAATTCGTAACAAGAACGAAGGTTGATGGTTCATTTTCCGACCTTTTCTTTTTCTCGGATTGATTAAGGCGGCCTTTTTCTTACATTTAGTAAAAGGATGGTATGGATAAACTGGCATGGCTGGTCGGTTCTTTTTCGGCCGAATTTGGGAAGTCTCCTCGGTGTTTTCAATCTCCAGGTAGGATCAATCTTATAGGGGAGCATACCGACTATAACGAAGGTTTTGTGTTACCGGCAGCCATCGATTTAGCCTGTTATCTTGCTATTTCTCCCTCCTCTAATGGCAAGTTTACCATCATCGCTGCAGATCTTGATGAAAGGGTGGAGTTTGAAAATCCAAACACCCTAGAAGAAATACCTCATTGGCTGAAATACATTATAGGGGTTATCAAGGCTTTTGAAGCTAGAGGTGGGAAGGTTTTGCCTTTCCAGGCAATAATTAGTGCTGATATTCCTGTGGGTGCCGGACTCTCTTCGTCAGCTGCCTTAGAATCAGTTTTTGCTTATGCGTTTAATGTGCTTTTTAATGGTGGTTTTTCTGCCATGCAACTGACTGAAATTGCCAAGGAGGCTGAAAATAAATATGTGGGTCTTCAATGTGGTATCATGGATATGTTTGCAAGCATTCATGCTAAAAAAGACCATGCCATGTTGTTGGATTGTCGCTCGCTTGAGTACACGCAAATTCCTTTGCACATGGACGGTCATAAGATTGTTCTTTTTGATACACAAATCAAACATGATTTAGCTTCCTCTGAATACAACCAACGAAAGGCTGCTTGTGAAGCAGCGGTAAATCGATTTAATGAATTGGGACTAAAGGTTTCTTCTTTAAGAGGAATCAGTCCGGAAGTTTTATTCAAGCATGAAAAAGAAATTGATCCTTTGCTTTTCAAAAGGGCCAAACATGTTATAGAAGAAAATCAACGGGTGATGGATTTTGTTGCTGCTATGGCAGAAAAAAATTGGAAACGAGCAGGTGCGTTGATGTATGCATCTCATGCAGGTTTGCAACTTGATTATGAAGTGAGTTGCGAAGCACTTGACTTCTTGGTGGATTGCACCTTTGATATGAAGGCAGTGACTGGATCCAGAATGATGGGTGGAGGATTTGGTGGATGCACCATCAATTTGGTGAAAGCACATGCATTAGATGAAGTAGTTGAAGAAGTGACTAAGTCATACCGACAACAATATGGTATCGAACCAAAATGTTATATTGCAAATACAGGTGATGGTGCTTCTGAAATAACACCTTCGCATTAAATTTTCAACGATGAAATTGCTTCTTGGAATAGATATTGGATCATCATCCGTTAAATGTGCGGTAGTAGATGTAGAAACCGGTGCATGTTTGGGAAGTGCATTCTCACCCAAAACTGAAATGGTCATTCATGCACCACAACAAGGATTTGCCGAACAAGATCCGCGTGTTTGGTGGGATGAGTTTAAACATGCATTCTTTGAGTTAAAAAAAGAATTAAATATTAACGGAGATTCCATTGTTGCAATTGGTATTTCTTATCAAATGCACGGTTTAGTGGCAGTCGATAAGGAAGGAACTCCTGTGATGAATTCCATCATCTGGTGTGATAGTCGCGCTGTGAACCAAGGCAATCAAGCATTTGCATCACTCGGTGAAGAATTCTGTTTATCACATTATTTGAATTCACCAGGTAACCTTACTGCCTCCAAATTGAAATGGGTAAAAGAGAATCAACCTGAAGTATACAACAAGATTTACAAAGTGATGTTGCCTGGCGATTACATCAATTTTAGGTTGACAGGTGAAATGAATACTACTGTATCCGGACTATCCGAAGGGGTGATGTGGGATGTGCAAAAAGAAGCATTGGCAAAAGAATTATTAGAACATTATGGTATCGACTCAACGCTAGTTTGTGATGTAGTATTACAATTTGGTGAGCAGGGAAAATTAAGTGCAGCAGTTGCAGATGAGTTAGGGTTACAAGTTGGTACACCTATTGCTTATCGTGCGGGTGATCAGCCTAACAATGCCTACTCGCTCAATGTTTTGAAGCCAGGTGAAATTGCAGCGACAGCGGGTACATCTGGAGTGGTGTATGGTGTGATTGATCAGCCTGCGTATGATCCAAAATCTCGGGTGAACACTTTTGTGCATGTCAACCATCAGCCTGATGCAAAAAGATATGGTGTATTGCTCTGTATCAACGGGACAGGTATTCTCAACAGCTGGATGCAGAAGAATGTATTTCAAAGGTCATCCTATCCTGAAATGAATAGTCTTGCTGCAGCTACACCCATCGGTGCAGAGGGATTGCTTTGCTATCCTTTTGGAAATGGTGCTGAACGTGTGTTGGAAAATAAATCGCCCGGTGCGATGATTAATAAGCTTGATTTCAATCGTCATACAAAAGCACATTTGGCAAGAGCGGCTCAAGAAGGAATTGTTTTCTCCCTATGTTATGGAATAGAAATTATGGTAGCAATGGGATTGAAAATAAATACGGTGCGTGCAGGTAAAGCCAACATGTTTTTGAGTCCCTTGTTTGCTGAAGCTTTTGCCAACACAACTGGAGCGACTGTAGAACTTTTCAATACCGATGGAGCGCAAGGAGCGGCAAGGGCCGCTGGAGTAGGAGCAGGCTATTATGCTAATACTGATGAGTCGTTTAAAGGCTTAAAAGTATTGGAGAGGATTGAACCACAAGCTGCATTGCAAAAATCATATAAAGATGCTTATGCAAATTGGTTACAGCATCTCCAACTCTGATAGAACTTTTTTATCTTTAAGACATCAAATAATTAACGAATCAACAATCTCAAAACAACACATATGTCAATCACGCTCGGTAACAAAGAATTTTTTCCTGGTATAGGTAAGATCAAATTTGAAGGAAGACAATCTGATAATCCACTTGCTTATAAGTGGTACAACGAAGATCAGTTGGTGGCTGGTAAAACCATGAAAGAACATTTCAAGTTTGCTGTGGCTTATTGGCATAGTTTCTGCAATACTGGAGCAGATCCATTTGGTCCGGGTACCAAACAATTTGCATGGGACCAAGCTAGCGACGCAGTTGAAAGAGCCAAAGACAAAATGGATGCAGCTTTTGAGTTCATCACCAAATTGGGTATTCCTTATTATTGTTTTCATGATGTTGATTTGGTAGATGAGGGTAACTCATTGACTGAATACGAAAGCAATCTTGCTGCGATTGTTGATTATGCTGGATTGAAACAGAAGGCGAGTGGTGTAAAATTATTGTGGGGCACGGCTAACGTGTTTTCAAATCCTCGATACATGAATGGCGCAAGCACCAATCCAGATTTTCATGTATT
>JBDLUR010000175.1:0-2823 GCA_039805205.1 Bacteroidota bacterium | reverse complement strand
CGATGGGTGACCCTAGTTTTCTACACCCCGACTTTAAACAACATCCCCTTTTTGATCAATTAAAATCTGCATCCAAACCACTTTATATCAGAAATGACAATTGGAATTCGGCAGCTTTAGGTAGTGGCTGGAGTACAGATGATTATAACGATGATTACCAAGCAGAGCGAAGTGCTTTTCCAGTTTATGGGAACTTGATCCAATGGTTTCAGGAAAGATCAGCGAAAGAGAATCCAACAAATCCAAATGACACCATTGACATCTTTATTTATTCAAACCCAGAGATCAACTGGCCAGTAGGTTTTGGAAAAACAAGCAATAAATTTTTTGTAAAAAGAGCAGAACACGAAAATACATTTGTGCTTTCTGAAGGAAAGGAAAAATCAGCCATGCAAGCTGTTCCTTTCATAACAAAAGGACTTGCTAGCGGACTTGAATTACTTAAAGACAGCCTGGGCAAGACCATACAAATTGCAGATGAAGAGTTGCTCATGCAAGCAAAAGGTAAAACCAGCACTACCATCAGTTCACAACATAGGGATACCTTATTACAAAAGATGATGCATAGAAGTGATAATTTCTACGCAGATCAAAGCCTGTTAATGGTTAGTCAGCAAGTTTTAAAAAAGATGGATGAGCCTGCAATAATCCAACAAATTTTAAAAACCAATTTGAGTAAACTACCCGTTCAACCGAGATGGGTTGATGGAAGTGGATTGAGCAGGTATAACCAGTTTAGTCCCTCTGCTATGGTTTCTATACTCGATGAATTAAAATCGACTTGCGATTGGCAACAACTAAAAACTATCTTCCCTAAAGCAGGTCAGGGTACCTTGCGTGCAATCAATGATGAAAGAGAAGAATTTATTTATGCCAAGACGGGTTCTATGAGTGGCGTCTATTGTTTGAGTGGCTATGTGCTCACCCAAAAAGGCAAATGGATGAATTTCTCAATTATGGTTAATAACCACAACAGTTCATCAAGCATTATCAGAAAAAAGATTGAGTCCTTTTTGCAATCCCTTTAAATGCCAAAAACACTACTGAGGTAATCGTTTTTTACTTCAACATAGATAGGTTTGCCATCGAAATGCACTTTAGGCTGAGTGCAAATGGACAGTAAATCAATTAACTCCAACATTTCTTTCTCACTGAGCTTAGTACCAACCCTGATGCCATGCTTTCTGGCTAATGTCTTACTGATTCTTTCTTTATAGGATTGATGCAGTTTTGAAGTGCTGTCTTTCACATCTTCAAGAATCATTTCAATTACCGACTGATTGTTTTCCGTAGGATGATCAGCTGGACTCCCTTGTACCACAAAAGTATTGTTTCCAAAGGGTTCTAACTGATAACCTAAATGCAATAAATCGGGTAAAATCGATTGAAGTAATTGAGCATCAGAAGGTGATAATGTAATTGCTTGAGGGAAAAGTTCTTGTTGGATGGCCATTGCTTTACCATTCCAGGCCGAATTGAATTTTTCAAACAAGATTTGTTGATGCGCTAATTGTTGGTTAAGTATAATTAGCCCATTAGTATTCTCACAAACTAGATAAGAAGCATGAATTTGAATCACTTGTGATGGCAAAACGGACATGAAAGAAGGAGCAGAGACTTTGGATTGAAGCAGCTCTCCTGCCATGAACTGTTGTTCAGGCATTGGCGTTTTTGGAGCCGACTCAAAAAAACTACGCCAGTCTTTTAGATTACTTGATGATTCAATTTTATGTGCCTGGTTACTGCCTACAAAAGATTTATACAATCCCCCAGTTGTTGCTTCACCTTGCTTTACTTCTGTAAAGGGCTTTGAAACTGCATCCAATTGTTGAATAGTTGGATCAAGTTCAAAATCCAATGCCGGTGCTATACTAAACTGAGCTAGCGCATGTCTGATGGCAGATTTGATAAACGCATAGACTATCTTATCATCATCAAACTTAATCTCTTGCTTAGTAGGATGAACATTGACATCTACGTGCGCAGGATCTAAATCAATGAACAATACAAAGAAGGGGAATGAACCAGATTGAATCAATTCCTCATAAGCACTTACAATAGCATGATTCAAATAGGCATTGCGGATGAATCGGTTATTGACAAATAAATATTGATCCCCTCTTGTCTTTTTTGCAGTATCAGGTTTACCAATAAAACCGAATACATTGAGGTAATCGGTTTTTTCTTCTACCTGCACTAGGCGTGTTGCATAGCTATTGCCCATTAACTGGACAATACGCTGTTTGAGGCTTCCTTTTTCTAAATGAAAAACTTCCTGACCATTGCTGGTCATTGAAAAAAAGATATCAGGGAAAGCCAAGGCTACATGAATAAACTCGTCAGTAATATGCTTTAATTCAACCACATTACTTTTCAGAAAATTCCTTCTAGCGGGAACATTAAAAAAAAGATTCTTCATGCTGATGCTTGTGCCGGTACCACATGCACAAGGCGTTTGCTCAACAACTGCACTATTTTCAATTTCAATGGCAGTTCCTAACTCTTGCTCAGCTGTTTTTGTCTTCATCGAAACCTGAGCAACAGCTGCGATAGACGCCAACGCCTCCCCTCTGAATCCCATGGTTTTGATGGTAAACAAATCCTCAATTGCACTGATTTTGGAAGTGGCATGTCGTTCAAAACAATTTCTAGCATCCACAGGATCCATCCCTTTACCATTATCAATTACCTGTAAAAGCGACTTCCCAGCATCTACCACAATTAGCTTGATTTCTGTAGCTCCAGCATCAACGGCATTTTCTAATAATTCTTTTACAGCACTAGCTGGTCTTTGAATGACTTCACCAGCAGCAATCTGATTGG
>JBDLUR010000174.1:0-3270 GCA_039805205.1 Bacteroidota bacterium | reverse complement strand
CTGCAGCTAAGCCAGCTGTTATGCTTAAAACCCCAGAAGATTCTTTGAGCTATGCTATTGGTATTCTTGATGGTAATTTTTTCAAGACACAAGGTGTTACTTCTGTCAACCCGACTTCTCTAGCAATGGGTTTTAGGGATGCGATGCAAGGCAAGGCAATTTTTACACCAGAGCAAGCTGATCAAGTTTTGCGTGGTGAAATGCAGAAAATGATGCGCAAGAAAATTCAGCCGAACATTGATATGTGTAATGATTTTCTTACCCAAAATGCAAAGCGTGCTGGTGTAAAACAAACTGCAAGTGGATTGCAATATGAAGTGATCACTGAAGGAACTGGCGCAAGACCGGCTGATACCAGTGTGGTGAAAGTGCATTACGAAGGATTCCTTTTAAATTCGACTAGACCATTTGATAGTTCACGTGATAGAGGTGCTCCTGCTGAGTTTCCTTTGAATGGTGTGATCAGAGGTTGGACTGAAGGTGTGCAGTTAATGACAGTAGGTTCAAAATATAAGTTCTATATACCTTATCAACTTGGTTATGGCGAACAAGGTTCTGGTGAAGCTATCCCTGGCGGATCGTTGTTGATTTTTGATGTTGAATTGATTGAGATTGTAAAAAGTAACTAAGATGAGTGTTGATGTTCGTTATCCCATAGGAAAGCACCAGATGGTGCCATTTTCACAAGAAGAAAAAGAAGCACGTTTGGCTGATATTCTTTTCTTGCCACGCATGTTGGAATATGCCGTCTTGAATTTAAACGATGATCAGATTCAAACTCCTTATCGTGATGGTGGATGGACTGTCAACCAAGTGATTCACCATGTGGCAGATTCTCATATGAATGCTTTTATAAGATTCAAGTTGGGTCTTACAGAAGACAATCCAACCATCAAGCCGTACATCCAAAGTGCGTGGGGCGAAACAGCTGACGTTACTGCAGTTCCGGTAAATTTATCCATCACCTTGTTGCATTCTTTGCATCACCGTTGGTATGAATTACTTAAAGCTATTTCAGATGATCAGTGGGAGAGAACAATTTATCATCCTGAACAAGAAAGGAAAATTACACTTTGGGAACTTTTGCTGATATATGCTTGGCATGGTAAACATCATGCAGCGCATGTCACTAATTTGAGAGAGCAAATGGGTTGGTAAACTCAGTTTTGTTTCGTTTTATTTATTGCCTATGCAAGTGTCTAAAAATACTTCACTTAAGGCTTTCAACACATTTGGAGTTGATGCAAAGGCAAATGAGTTTGTCGCTTTTTCTTCTGTTGAACAACTCGAGCATATTGCAAAGCAACATCTTGCTTCTGGCTCAACTTATTTGATTTTAGGAGCAGGCAGTAATATCCTGTTTACACAGGATTACAATGGGCTGGTGCTTAAAAATGAAATTCTGGGTATTGACGTAATTGAAGAAAACGATGAATTTGTTTTCGTTAAAGTAGGTGCAGGAGTTAACTGGCATCAGTTTGTTTTGCATTGCATTGAGCAGGAGTGGGGGGGAGTAGAAAATTTATCATTGATACCCGGAACTGTTGGCGCAGCTCCAGTTCAAAATATCGGTGCATATGGTGTTGAGATAAAAGATGTTTTGTATGCACTTCATGCATGGGATATAAACCAGCATCGATTGATTGAATTCAGCAATGCGGATTGTGCCTTTGGCTATCGCAATTCTGTTTTCAAGCAAACCCATAAAGGTGCGAAGGTGATCTGTGATGTTGTTTTCAAGCTGACTAAGAAACATGTGGTGAAGATTGGATATGGGGCTATTAAAGATCAATTGACATTGCATAGTATATCATCGCCTACGATAAGGGATGTGTCTAATGCAGTGATTGCGATCAGGTCATCAAAACTGCCTGATCCTAATGAAATTGGTAATGCTGGATCTTTCTTTAAAAACCCAGTAGTTGATAAAACCTTTTTTGAGCATTTGCAGAAATGTTATCCAGATGTTGTGGCCTATCCTTCAGGTAACGACATGAAACTGGCAGCTGGTTGGTTAATTGAGCAAGCAGGCTGGAAAGGGTTTCATGAGGGAAGTGTAGGTTGTTATGATAAGCAGGCTTTGGTGTTGGTTAATTTTGGCGGTGCCACTGCCGCTGAAATACTGGGCCTAGCTAAGAGAATTCAGGCTTCTGTCAAGGGGAAGTTTGATGTGGAGTTGGAGATGGAGGTTAATATAGTTTAACTGTTAACAGTTAACGGTTAACAGTTAACGGTCAACAATATCACTTAACTCTTGTTATAAATTTAACTTGTGATTGAATGAAAGGCTTCCATTTTTCAAAATATAATCCGTCTGAAGGGAACAAGAGTGAGTTTGAGAAAATGCTCGACATTTTCATGCAGTTGCTCAGCTATACCAATGGTGATGCAGAGGAAGCATTGAGCTGGATGACTGAATTAGATAAGGAGTATAAATTTTCTACGCCCCAATATGGTATGGGTGATTTCATCGAAGATTTGAAGCAGAAGGGTTATGTTGACGAAGACAACCAGAAAGGGGAAATCAAAATAACGCCTAAAACTGAACAGGGAATTCGCAAGCGTTCGTTGGATGAAATCTTTGGCAAACTGGCCAAGGCCAAGAAAGGCAACCACAGTACTTTTAAGACGGGAAATGGAGATGAAGTAAATTCAGAAACCAGGCCTTTTCAGTTTGGTGATGTATTGGATCAAATTGATTTTGTCAGTTCAATACGCAATTCTCAAATCAACAGTGGTATAGATCAGTTTTCGCTTCGCGAAGATGATTTAGAAATCAGGGAAACCGATTTCAAAACTCAGACATCCACAGTCTTGATGATTGATATTTCGCATTCGATGATTCTCTATGGAGAAGACCGAATTACCCCTGCAAAGAAAGTCGCTATGGCCTTGAGTGAACTCATCAAAACCAAATACCCCAAAGACACTTTAGATATAGTAGTGTTTGGTAATGATGCTTGGATGATTGACATCAAAGATCTCCCTTACTTACAGGTTGGCCCTTACCACACAAATACCGTTGCAGGTTTAGAGCTGGCCATGGATATTTTGCGTAGAAGAAAAAATGCCAATAAGCAGATTTTCATGATTACCGATGGAAAGCCTACCTGTTTAAAAGAAGGGAAAAAATATTACAAAAATGCGTTTGGTCTTGATCGAAAAATCACAACCAAGTGCTTGAACCTTGCAGCACAATGCAAGAAAAATAAAATCAAGATCACCACATTCATGATTACCAGCGATCCTTATTTGCAAAGTTTTGTCCGT
>JBDLUR010000173.1:0-3924 GCA_039805205.1 Bacteroidota bacterium | reverse complement strand
CTTCACTGCTTCTTCCAAGCATGGTGATGTAATTCATTTCCACGCGTTGGAAGTCATCTTCACATTGTGCATAGAGTAATCCGAATACACAATCAGCATCCGACTTGCCATAAATATGAGGTATTCCCCATTTATCACGTATGATGTTTACCCTTTTTGCAGTTTCTTCCCAGCGTGTGATATCTGTTTGTTGTTGAGCGACACTGAATAGTGGGAGAAAAAAAAGAAAGAAGAATTTTTTCATTGTTGATTTGCTTTGAATACACGAATAAAATTTCCGCCAAGTATTTTATGAATATCTTTTTTTGAGTAACCACGTTTTAGAAGCTCCTGTGTAATAAGAGGCATATCCGTTACATCATTTAATTCACGCGGTGATGAATTGATACCATCAAAATCAGAACCTAGACCTACATGATCAACACCTATCAGTTTTACAATATGATCAAGATGATCAATTAGCAAAGAGAGCGATGGTCTTACGCCATCAATTTCATCTTTGTATTTTTCATGTAGTACAAGGTTAGCGTAGAAGTCACTTGGATTATTTTTCAGCAGTTCATTTTTTTCTGCTTCATGTTTTTTGAGGAAAGCATCATTCTTTTGTTTAAATGTGCTGTCGACAAACCCAGAATAAAAATTAAGGTGGATGACTCCTCCATTTTTGCCCAATGCTTTAATCTGATCGTCTGTCATGTTTCTTGGAACTGGACAAAGTGAGTAGGTGCAACTATGTGATGCAATTACAGGTTTAGTACTAGTTGCAATCGCATCATAAAAAGTTTGTTCACCCACATGAGAGATATCGACAATCATACCTAGTGCATTCATTTTTTTCACGATCTCTTTTCCGAATGTTGTTAGTCCGTATGGTCTACCTAAATTACGCTTTGCTCTTTCGTCTGCAGCTGAGCTGGCCCAAGAGGTAGAGTTGTTCCAGGTGAGTGTCATGTAGCGCGCACCTCTGTTGTAAAGTGCTTCGAGGTAATCAATACGGTCTTCAATCATATGACCGCCTTCAACACCAATCATTGATCCCAGTTTGCCTGATTGTACTGCTGATGAAAGATCTTCAGGTGTTTTCACAATCATCATCTTTGAAGGATTGCGTTGTACCGTTGCGTAAAGCGTATCAATTTCTCTGTTGGCAAATGCGTAGGCAGTGCCGTTACCATAATTTTCATCACAAAAAATAGAAAACACTTGTATATCGATTCCGCCCGTTTTCATTCTATTGAGATCGGAATGTGTAATTCCTTTCAATGCCATATCGAAGCTCTTATTCTTTTCAATGCCTGTACTGATGAAATCGTTGTGTGTATCAATAACGATTGCTTTTTTATGGAGACGTTGAAAGTTTTGAGCTTGACTTTTCGTGTAGCCTACAAACAATAGTATAGCAAACAATAATTTATATTTCATAATTAATCAATGATAGCTTGATACATCAATACTTTGAAACGATCGTGAACATCACCATGTGCAGCTGGATAGATATTGGTGTAAAAGAGGCCAACTATTTTTTCTTTTGGATCTGCCCAGTAAGATGTAGAAAACATTCCTCCCCATTGGAAGCTGCCTTCATTAACTGGGAGTAAGGAGCTTCCTGTTTCAGTAGTGATACCAAAGCCTAGTCCAAATTTATTTACACCATTATTCAATTCTCCGATTTGGTTTTGAGTCATCATTCGAACTGAATTTCTGCTTAGTATGCGAACACCATTGTATTCACCTCCATTGAGCATCATTTGCATAAATATGCCATAGTCCATAATGGTGGAAGAGAGTCCACCACCTCCACTATACATTGGAAAGTTCATGTTGGGGAAGTCGCGATAAATTTTTGTACCCTGTAGGGTTGTACTTTCGGGTGTGCGAATTAGTTTACCATTGAAACTCGAGTATAACGTAGCGAGTCGGTTTTGTTTTTCTACTGGAATATTGAAATAGGTATCTTTCATGCCCAATGGATCAAATATTCTTTGACGCATAAAAGCATCAAGTGACATGCCTGATGTTTTCTCAACGAGATAACCAAGAATATCTGTATTCATTCCGTATAAGTATTTTTCACCAGGTTGATGAAAAAGAGGAGTTTTTGCTAGAAGTTTAATGTTTTCTTCTAATGTTTGTTTTTCAATAGCTATGCCACCGGTTGCCCCAACTTTTGCATAAATAGCAGTAGCCATAGGTGTTCCAATTTGCGGATAGGCGAACCCTGCCGTATGCGTGAGTAGTTCACGAATGGTAAATTCTTTCTTTGCAGGGACCGTAGAGTAAGTAGTATCTTTTTCGTTGTATTTGTCAATTACCTTCATGTTTTTGAATTCAGGAAGATATTTGGATACAGGTTCATCGAGTAGAAATTTTCCTTCTTCGAACAAGATCATTACAGCGGTACTGGTGATAGCCTTTGTTTGTGAGGCAATGCGGAAAATATGATCAGTCCGCATAGGTGTTTTCTTTTCTATATCGTCGTAACCAAATGCTTTGAAGTATTCTATTTTTCCGTTTCTCATGATCAATCCTACTCCACCATTAATCCAGTTATTGTCGACCCAACTTTGAATATTTTTATCAGCCGTAATTAGACGTGTTGGATTTAAAGATGGTTTAGTAACTACATCTTTTATTTTTTGTTCAATGCCTTTGATGGTGGCGGATGCTGAACTTGATTTGCTGTTATTGTTTTGTGCTATAGTTGCAGGTGCTACACTCAGTAGCAGAAGTGAGAAAAGAAAATTTTTCATATTGAATGAGGTGTGGATTGAAGTTAATTAAAAACTTCTTTCCTCTATGCGTGCTTTCGGCAGGATACCCGATTTAAAATAGCGGGAAGCATCTAATATGTATTGGTAAAACTGGTATTCTTCGCTAAAGGCAACTAGTTCGTATGAAGGTCGCCATAGCTTCATGAATCTTTCTAGGTCACGGTCATTGAATCGAGTGATTTGGCGGACCAGTGATTTTGTGAACCTGCTATCTACAAATTTCTCCTGTTCTTCTGTGATGAGTCGGTTTTGGAAGCTCCGCATCACTTTATTTTTTCTGAATTTAAAGGATGCAATCAAGCTGTTAGGATCAAGATTACCTGATGAGGTAATTTGTAAGCCACTGGGACTAAGCTCAAAAATCTTGCGATAACGTTCGCGGTTTTCGAGTGAATCTTGTCGGTATGATTTTCCCACCACCACCACTTCTTTCAGGGTTTGGTACCTGTCTTGCACCACAATTTGCAAGGCTACATCAAATCCAGCAGGGTAGTTGATCTGTTTTACAGGAAAGAAGTTGGTCGATTTCCCCCGGTAGGTAAAAGAAACAGAATCATCCTTGGCCACTGTAATGCCATATCGACCGATAGAGTCGGTGTACGTCATTTCCCCTTTTTTGGTCATCACTTTTACTGCAGGGATGGTGACCATTCTGGTGGAGTCATATACTTTACCAGTAAGCCAAATCTGGGATTTGGCCGCGAGTGAAGTATTGATAATCAATATGATAAATAAAAGTCTCAAGATGTACGGAGCACCCATTTTTCAATCACTGCTGGATAGTGTTTGTGTTCTAAGTGGTGAATTTTTTCAGCTAAAGATGATGGTGTATCATTTGGATCAACTGCAACCTTCGCTTGAAAAAGTGTTTTACCATGGTCATATTCCTCGTCCACCAGATGAATGGTGATACCACTTTCCTTTTCACCTGCTTGGATGACAGCCTGATGCACATGTTCTCCATACATTCCTTTGCCCCCATAGGCTGGAAGAAGTGCCGGGTGGATATTGACTATCTTATTATTATATACGTTAATGAGATTATCGGGAACCTTCAGCAGAAAACCAGCCAATACGATATGTGTAATACCCTGATTTTTAATGTATTGCACATATTCACTGGTTTCCATGAATTTTTTCTTCTCAATAAGTA
>JBDLUR010000172.1:0-3377 GCA_039805205.1 Bacteroidota bacterium | reverse complement strand
CTGCAAAAAGAGGTTCAGGTGCCAAGCTGAGTTTACAAGATCTTAGAGCCATTCCCTATGTTGGTGCTTGGAGCCAGATGAAACAAAACGTGACTGGTTATTATGGAGTAGGTTCTGCATTGCAGGCCATGGAGGTTAAAGGGCAAATGAGTGAGTTGAAAAGTTTGTACAAGCGTTGTGCCTTTTTCAGGACTTTAATTGATAACTGTGAAATGGCGATGAAAAAATGTTTTTTCCCACTCACTGCTTTTCTTTCAGACCATCCGCTATATGGAGAACTCTGGAGGAACATTGAAAATGAATATAACCTTACAAGAAAGTATATTCTGATTTTGTCTGGTAAAACAGATTTAATGAGTGATTATCCCATTGAGCAAATATCGATTCAAACTCGAGAGAAGATAGTGTTACCAATAACTACGATACAGCAGTATGCCTTAACAAAAGTGAGAGAGATGGAAGAAAAAAATCTGCCATCTACATTGAAAAGTAGTTATGAGAAATTAGTGATGCGTTGTTCTTTTGGGATTATCAATGCGGGAAGAAATTCAGCTTAATCATTGGTTGAGGCACGATAAGAAAACTGAGTTAATCAACAATGACCAATGCCAGATAGGTAAGCATGAAGAATGTGGTTAGTCTACCAGCTGGGTCTAGTCCATTCCAGTCCGTGCTTTGCCACATGCTGAACCATTCTCCGCCTACGACAGTAAATCCGATGAACCATAAAATAACTCCAAGGGCGACACCTAGATAAGCATTCTTTTTTGATGCATTGAATTGCTCTTTCTCACCCTTTAGCTGTAAATACATTTGAATGCTGCTGGTTATGAAAAAATAGGCCATAGCTGTCTCTAGTACAATAATGAAAACATAGGCGGCGTGATGTAGTCCGTCTGATGTAATCGACCTATATTTCACCGTGCTGTTTTCGAAAATAGTATCCATGCTGAGGACATGTTTCACAAATTCAAAGTTGGTGGCATAGTCGGTGATGTTGCTGAATGCAATGAGGAGGGTAAGTAGGCCACTACCCGCGACTGCAACTAATAAGGCCAATCTTTTTTGAGCTGGTGCCATTTTTCAATTTTTGGGTCTGAAATATCCTAAAAGAGTTAAGTATGGCCTAAGTTAAGCATTGTTCTTTTGTATTAAATAGTAAGTATGTAGGAGAGGCGTGAAATAATGGTGATTTATCTTTAACTTTAACCCATAAACCACCCGTTATGAACATTTTTGTTGCCGGTCTTCCCTATGATCTTGATGATGCTGAATTAATGGAGATTTTTGAAAAATTTGGTGAAGTTAAATCGGCTAAAGTTGCCATGGATCGCGAAACTGGTAAGAGCAGAGGATTTGCATTCGTTGATATGCCTAATAAAGAAGAGGCCATGGATGCGATTGAAAACCTCAACGATATTTCATTGGGTAAAAAGCCATTGGTAGTTAAGGCAGCTGAAGACAGACCTTCAGGTGGAGGTGGACAAAACCGTAACCGTCCTTCAGGACCTTCAGGTGGTGGCGGGTTTGATAGAAGACCTCCTAGAAGGTTCTAAACATTATTGAACTAAAGTTCTCCTTTCTTTAATTGTTCTACAGCATGGTTAGCAGCTCTAGCTGTCAATGCCATAAATGTTAGTGATGGATTTTGTGTGCTGGTCGATGTCATGCTGGCGCCATCAGTAACGAATACATTCTTACACTCGTGCATGGCATTCCATTTATCCAGCAGCGATGTTTTAGTATCATGTCCCATACGTACACCGCCCATTTCATGAATATCTAGTCCAGGTGCCTGTTTGCTATCATGTTGTTGAATGTTGGTACATCCTGCCTTGTCTAACATCTCTGATGCTGTATTTAAAAAGTCTTTCATCGACTTAACATCATTATCATCATAATCAATGGATGTAATCAACTGTGGAATACCCCATGGATCCAATTGGTCCTTGCTTAATCGAACGTGATTGCTCTCTTTGGGAATAGTTTCTCCTTGCATCATCATGCTGATGTTCCATGGTCCGGGTTCTGATGCTGCATCCTTTAGTTGAGCTCCTATGCCATCATAACTACCAACAGATCTATCAGCTCCATAAAATACCATGTACCCTCTCAAGAAGTCGGTCTCTTGTTGATAAACATTTCTGAAATTTGGCATCATGGGTTGTGTTGGCCTTCGTCCGTAGTAATATTTATCTTCCGGACCATCATAGGCTGCACTGACTGTTCCTCTGTAATTGTGAAAGGCTACATATTTACCCAACAAGCCATTGTCGTTTCCTAATCCATTTGGAAAACGACTAGAAGTCGAGTTCAATAAAATAAGATTCGTATTCAAGCAAGCTGCATTCACAAAAATTATCTTGGCGAAATATTCAGTCGCTTCTTTGGTGACAGCATCAATAACTCTTACGCCACTGGCTTTACCAGATTTTTCATCATAGATGATAGAATCTACGATTGTATTTGGTGCAATTTTAAGATTACCAGTTTTTAATGCCCAGGGGATGGTTGATGAATTTGAACTAAAGTATCCGCCAAAGGGACAACCTCTTTCACATAGCGTACGCGCTTGACATTGTGACCTTCCTTGTTCAAGATGAATAGGATTGGGTTTGGTTAAATGCGCACATCGACCTTGCACTACAAATCGATCTTTGTATTGTGACATGATTTTTGATGCAAGAGCAGACTCTACACAGTTCATCTCCCAAGCAGGAAGAGATTCGCTGTCTGGTAAAGTGTCAATGCCATCTTTATTGCCACTGATTCCTGCAAAGCTTTCTACATGAGCATACCAAGGTGCAAGATCATCATAACGAATAGGCCAGTCTACCGCAAAACCATCTCTTGCAGGTCCTTCAAAATCATATTTGCTCCACCGTTGGGTTTGACGTGCCCAAAGGAGTGATTTGCCGCCAACCTGATAGCCTCTGATCCAATCGTAAGGTTTTTCTTGTATATAGGGGTGGTCGGTATCTTTTACAAAAAAATGTTCTGTTGCTTCGCCAAAAGCATAACAACGGCTAACCACTGGATTATCTTTTGTGATTGATAGTGGCATTTTGTTGTGGTGCTTAAAACTCCAGTTGGGAGTAGTAGCAGTAGGGTAGTCCTTTAAGTGCACTACATCTTTTCCTCTTTCAATCATCAAAGTCTTCAATCCTTTTTCACACAACTCTTTTGCGGCCCATCCGCCAGATATACCAGAGCCAATTACAATGGCTTCAAAAGAGTTTACTGCTTTTCCTTTGTTGTTGATGTTGATGGAGGTGCTATCGTTTGTCATGTATTGAATTTACAAACAAACGAGGATATAAGTTGAGGAAAAAATTCAATTTGAAAGCAGCATAACACTTATTGATCTTTTGCTATAG
>JBDLUR010000171.1:0-4156 GCA_039805205.1 Bacteroidota bacterium | reverse complement strand
AAGACTATTGTATTATCAGCACTCAAAGAAAAAGGTGCGGCGGTAATTGATTTGGAGGGATTAGCGGGACACAAAGGGTCTGCGTTTGGAAACATCGGTTTACCCAAACAACCAAGCCAGGAAATGTTTGAAAATAAACTTGCGGTTGCGATTGAGTCAACTAAAACAATCCTACCCGGACAATCAATTTGGTTGGAAGATGAAAGTCAGCGTATTGGCACCGTAAACATACCACAGACGCTTTGGAATCATATAAGATCTTGTCCTGTTTATTTTTTAGACATTCCTTTTGAGGCCAGATTAGATTATTTGGTTGCCACTTATGGTATACTCGATAAAATAGAATTGGGAGAAGCAACCAAAAGAATACAAAAAAGATTGGGTGGTTTAGAGACAAAACAGGCCTTGGAATTTTTAGAAGAAAATAATTTAAAAGACTGCTTCTCTATATTATTAAAATATTACGACAAACAATACAGTAAGGGGCTTAACAACAGACCGGAACCCAAACCTTCGGTAATTACAATTCCATCGGTTGTTGTAGAAGATAAAGCTAATGCCGACTTACTGCTAAAATATTAGGTATGGAAAATATAAAACTTACACAGTATTCTCATGGTGCGGGTTGCGGATGTAAAATATCTCCAAAGATTTTAGATGAGATTTTGCACTCGAGTTTTAGTATGCCCGATAATGATAGATTACTTGTGGGAAATCACAGTAAAGACGATGCTGCAGTATATGATTTACAAAACGGAACAGCATTGATTTCAACTACAGATTTTTTCATGCCTATCGTTGATGACCCTTATAATTTTGGAAGAATAGCATCTGCAAATGCCATTAGTGATGTATATGCCATGGGGGGAGACCCTATCATGGCTATTGCCATATTGGGATGGCCAATTAATGTACTTCCTCCAGCTGTCGCTAGAAGAGTAATTGAAGGAAGCAAGAGCATTTGTTTGGAGGCGGGAATACCTTTGGCGGGCGGACACAGCATCGATTCTCCTGAACCCATATTCGGACTCGCTGTAAATGGTTTGGTGGGCATCAATAACCTCAAACAAAATAACACAGCAAAAAAGGGTGATGTGTTGTTGCTTACAAAAAAATTAGGTGTTGGTATATTAACCACAGCAGAAAAAAAGAACCAACTAAGAGAAGAAGATAAATTGCTGGCTGCTAACCAAATGATGCAATTGAATAAAATTGGATCTCTGGTAGCAAAAATTCCGGGCGTACACGCTATGACTGATGTTACGGGTTTTGGTCTACTGGGACATTTAATTGAAATGGCCGAAGGAAGTGGTTTATCTGCGGTGGTAGAATTTGCGAAAGTTCCACTTATATCAGATAAGTTAGTCGACTATGTAGAAAAAGGTGCTGTGCCCGGAGGAACAAATAGAAACTGGGATAGCTACGGTCACAAAGTCAAGCTAGAAGATAACAGCGCTGCTCTTTTACATAGAAACATTCTGGCAGATCCTCAGACCAGTGGTGGTTTATTAATTTCGGTATCAAGAGAAAACCTAGATGAAGTAGTTGCCATTATGAATGAGCAAGGATTAGGCGAGAGAACAACACCTATTGGTGAAATGGTAGCGGCTGGTTCTTTTGCGGTTAATGTTATTTGATAATAGCATCAATCTCTGCTGCAAGATCTCTGTCTTTTTGCGTTACCACATTGCCTGCATCGTGCGTGGATAACCAAATTTCAACCGTGTTCCAGGTGTTGGTCCACGTAGGATGATGATCCGCTTTTTCTGCTAACATTGCCACACTTGTCATAAAAGAAAATGCTGCATTAAAATCTCTGAACTGATATTTTCTATAGAGCTTATTATTTTCTTCTGTCCACATGGTTTATCGTTGAAGGTTATCTTTTGATTTGATTTTATCGTGTGCAACTTCGGTTACAAGTTGAACACCTGGAATCTCTTTGATTCGCTGTTGTATTCTTGAAAATGCTTCTGCATCATGAAGTGGATCTCTTATTAGCCAAATGAAATCGAGGTGTTGAAGTTCAGGAAGGAGAAATTCACCTTCATGTTTGTTGCTGTATAAAAAATGTTCTTGTTGCGTCAGTTGGTGAATAAATTCATAGACGGTAAAAGAATAAGATCTTCTGTTTTTTTCCATTGGAATCTGCAAGTCTGCAGATGTTTGAAATGGAATTTGAAGCAGCTGATCGATATGCCAACAAAATTGATAGTTCTTGAGTGTGCAAGCAATACCAAGTATTCTTGTGTCTTCAAAAAAGTTGTCCGACATCATGTCGTCATCCAACCTAAATTTCATCAGAACTGAATTTCAAAGGTTAACTCCTTGTCACCACGCGATACCACTGCTGTTGTTTTATCTCCTTTCTTGAATTTAGAAAGCGCTTGCATATAAGCTTCTACAGACGAAGTTTTAAAATCACCCAATTGTTTAACAATATCCCCTCCGAGCAATCCGGCTTTTTTTGCAGGTCTGTTATCGGTTACACCATCCACCCTAACACCTGTTCCGCTATAAGAATAGTCGGGCATAATACCCATTGAAACACTAAAGCGTGTTGAAGTGCTTGTTTGCTGTTCTCTTGTTTTGGTAAACACTAATTTATTAGGGGTTCTATCATTTTCAATCATTTCTTGGATAAAGCGTACAATCTGAGCCATTCCAACATAATTGATTTTATCTGCATCATCAGATGGCTTGTGATAATCGGTGTGCAAACCCGTAAAGAAAAACAATACCGGTATGTCTTTTCTGTAAAAAGAAGTGTGGTCGCTTGGTCCCGTTCCGCTTGAATCAAACTTTACACTGAAACTTTTTTTCTTAACGGCAGCAATCATATTCTGCCAAGAAGGAGAGGTTCCATAACCACCGATAGTAATGGTTTTTGTGCTATCGTTCATTCTACCCACCATATCCATATTGATCATGTAGTTAACGGTGTTCAAAGAAATGGTTGGGTTTTCAACGAAATATTTTGAGCCATTTAGTCCGAGTTCTTCTGCAGAAAAACCAATAAAAAGATAATTATAGTGCTTAGCCTTGTTGCCTTTTAGTTGAAAGGCTAGTTCAATCATGGCTGATGTTCCACTTGCATTATCGTCTGCACCATTGTGAATTGATGCTTCTCCTCCTCTTATCATTGAGTTACCGTCTTCGCCATATCCAAGATGATCATAGTGTGCACCAATAACAATAGTGTATTGTGCGTTATTATTTAAATACCCTACTACATTCTTTGATTTTCTGATTTTTGGCTCTACCGCAATTTGGGCATCTATTGAATAAGTGTCTGTTGCTTCTTTTATAATTTTGTCTCTTCCTTTTGAAGTAAGGAAGGCTACAGGAAGTGATGCTGTCTCAGAACGATCTTTTGCATCAAACTTTAAAACATCTGCTCCTTTTGTGCTGTTAAAAAATAGAACAAAGCTTGCGCCTTTGTCTTTGGCTGATTTGATTTTATCGCTAACCAAATTATTGATGTCAAAATGGGGGTTTTCTTTGTTTTCTTCTAATGCTTCTGCAAGATCAATCATCCATGGTTGGTCTTTTTCATGTAAACCCGGACTAAGTTCTCCTTTTACAGATCCATTTTTGGTATTAGCAAGAGGATAAAAATCGTTACCTGCTTCAAGCTTACTTCCGTTGATCACCAAATAAGTTGCTGGGGCAATTATTTTTCCATCATTGATGGTAAACTGTTGGAAATACTCTCCATTATCCCCCTTGGGTAAAAGACCCACTTCTTTGAATTTTGAAGCAATAAAATTAGCAGCCATCGTTTCTCCTGGATCACCAGCCCGTCTTCCCTTTAGGTCATCTGATGCCAAATAACCAACTTCAGCCTTTAAGTAATCTACTAGTGCCTTATCTGCTTTAGAGAGTTTTTGGGCGGTAGCAAACTGAGTAATAAATAGGAGTACGAAGAGAATCCTTAACATGGGTTGTGATTTTTGGCAAAGTTACTATACTTAACAAAGACTCTTTGTTTTTTGATGAGTATTACCTTTTTACTGCTTTCGTAAGTAAGGACTTGTTTTTGGGACTACCTTTGCGCTTTATATCAATTTGAGCAGAGAATTACATATAGCCATTTTAGGAAACCCGAATAGCGGAAAAAGCTCTTTGTTTAACCTTTTAACGGGGTTAAACCAAA
>JBDLUR010000170.1:0-2501 GCA_039805205.1 Bacteroidota bacterium | reverse complement strand
ATATTTTCTACCTAAGTTAAGGTTTGAAAATACAGTGCAATTAAGCAAGTATAATTATCAGTTTTTAGATGTACAGGCATCAGGTTCATCTGCATTCTATGAAAAAAATTATTCATATGCTGCTGTTCCTGATACAGTCAATTATCAAACTGGTATGGATGTATTGAAAACTGATTTTTCTCTTATTCAATTTCCGGATTCAAAAAATCCACTACAATTCATCAAAGCAGGGGCTTCGTTCTTGTTGTACACTCCCAATACAGCACCCATTGCTGATAGATTTACAAATACAATAGTTCACGGTGAGTATAGAAATAGGACGAGAAATAAGAAATGGGATATGTTATTGTATGGCGAATTTTTTGTGTTAGGAAGAGATTTAGGCAATTACCGAGTCAAAGCAAATTTGCAACGTTCATTAGGAGAAAGATTTGGGTCATTAGAGCTTGGATTTGAGAATATAAATAGAACTCCATCTGATGTGTTTACGCGTAATTTATCATTTCCAGTTACAAGACAAAATGGGTTAGGTAATGAGAACGTGACAGCCATAAATGGTAGTCTCTATTTTTCGAAAATAAAAACGAGAGTAAGTTTGGAGTATTTTCTCATTTCCAACTATACTTATTTTAAAGGTTTTCAAGCTGCAGACCAATATGTTCCATTATTTAATTTCATAAGGACTGGTCTTAGTAAAGAAACAAATTTGAGTAAGAAGTGGAAGTGGTATTTGGATCTTTATGTGCAGACAGCTACAGGTAATGCCCCAATACATTTACCCCTTGTGTATACAAGGAATAGGCTAGCCTACGAGGGGAAACCCTTCCGTAATCTGGTTATTTCTTCAGGCTTAGATGTTAGGTATTATAGTCCCTATTTTGCCGATAATTATTCACCGCTCATCGGTCAATTCTTCTACCAAACAGAACGAAAGATTGCTGTTCGTCCGGATGTTGCAGCATACACCAACTTCAGAATCAGAAGCTTTACTACTTATGTTAGGATAGAAAACCTAAATACCATCACCCAGCGTTATGGTTTTGGCTTTAAGGATAACAACTTGGCGGCTCCTCTTTATCCTAACCCGGGAATGGTTTTTAGGCTGGGGATCTTTTGGAATTTTGTTAATTAACCTGGTGTTAAAAATCTTTGTCGGCTTCCTTTGTTTAGAATAAATGCTAATTTTGTACTGTGAAAAAGCTACTCGCAATATTATTATTACTGGTTTATACCGCTGCTAGCAGTGGTACAGTAATGAGCACTCATTTTTGTATGGGTGAATTTGCAGGTATTAGCATTGGCGAAAAACAGCAAGATCAGTGTGGGTATTGTGGGATGGAGGATGCTGGATGTTGCCATGATCTCATGCAGGTAGTCAAGATAGGTGATAGTCAATTGGTAAAAGCCTCATCAGTTACTTTTGATTACAAATACCTTGTACATCCAACTAAACATACATTCCCTATTGTTATCCTTTTTAAGCAGGATAAAAATAAATTTAGTCAAAGATCTTTTATAGATCCAGGTGGACCTCCAGTTTATCTAAGAAACTGCGTTTTCAGAATTTGATTTTCTTCCATTAGTTAATTGCTGTGTAGATGGAAACTTGTGTTCCAATTATACGTGCATTTAATACCTAGATAGCCCTTTGATACTATCTAGGTTTTCTAAAGATTTACATTTAATAACTAATAGCATTTCATCATTCAAATTCATTTTATGAAAACAATATTTTCAACCCTTTTATTATTGACAATTTTCTCTTTAAATGCAACGGCTCAGAAAAAAGAGGAGATCAAAGTTTGGGGAAACTGTGGCATGTGCAAAAAAGTAATTGAAACCGCAGCTACTGGTGCAGGTGCTACAAAGGCCAGTTGGAGTGAGGAGACAAAAATACTCTCTGTTGCATATAATGCAAAAAAGACGGATGTTGATAAAATTCAGCAGGCAATTGTCGCTGCAGGTTACGATACCCAAGATTTCACAGCTCCAACAGAAGTTTATAACAAATTACATGGATGCTGCCAATACGAAAGAAAGCAGTCTGCACAAACGACTATGCATCAAGCAAAAATGGATTGTTGCAAAGATGGCAAATGTGAAAAAGGTAAAGATTGCCAAGATTGTAAAGATGGCAAATGCATGAAAGAAAAAGCTTGTGAAAATTGCAAGGATGGAAAATGTGCAAATGGTAAGGACTGCAAGGATTGTAAAAATTGCAGCAAGCACTAATTTGCTTATTGTTCTTATAATTAAATTTTAATCATTGCGCGGGCGCTTTGCGCCCGCGCAATAAATCATATTGTTATGAAAAAGATTTTGTTATCTGTTTTGATGTTGTTTTCAATTATTGCAGTGTCAAATGCTCAAATAAAAAAAGCAACCTTGCAGGCAAGTGGATTGACCTGTGCTATGTGTGCTAAGTCGGTTTACGTTAATCTTACCTCTTTAAGTTTCGTTGATAGTGTTACTACAGATTTAAATGCTTCAGCTTTTGAAAT
>JBDLUR010000169.1:0-7613 GCA_039805205.1 Bacteroidota bacterium | reverse complement strand
GAACTATTTTTGCAGCCCGAGCCCAGATGGCGGAACTGGTAGACGCGCTAGACTCAAAATCTTGTTATCGAAAGGTAGTGCAGGTTCGATTCCTGTTCTGGGCACAAAAAATCCTCAACTTCGGTTGAGGATTTTCTTTTTATAGGCAACTCTGCTCTATCAATTATCGTTTCACTTCACAGTATATGCAGTGACTTTATTTGAACTAAATGAAGGCACAAATAGTGTCTTGCTTTTACTGTCATAGCTGATATCGTTGGCCATAAATTTAATATCACGGGTATCTTGTAATACTTGCTTATTTCCATTGGCTTCTACATAGTAAAGCATACCTCTGTAATTACTGAGGATAAACTCTGTTGGGGAAAGTAGCACTATACCATCTAAGCCGGCTTCATAGCCTTCCCCTATTTTGGTAATTTCTTTATTTGCGCTTACTTTTTGAAAAGTGGTAGAACCTGCAACATATAAGTCGGTGCCGACTGCCATCAATCCGTTTGCACCAGAAATATCTGTAAGATAAATACTGGGCTTATCTCCTTCAACTCTGTAAACCTTTCCGGCTCTAGTATCACTAACATATACAATTCCCTTTGCATCTACTTCCAAATCATTGAGCATGATGGCTCCTTCTACTGGAATTCGCTTTACTAGTGTGGCAGTTTTCATGTCAATAACGGCAATGGTATTTGTTTCAGCTGTATAAAGAAGTCCTTTATGAAAACCAATACCTTTATTCGAAGTAAGTCCAGTTACCCAGTCACTCTTCACGACTTTTCCTTTCAAGTCCATAAGAACAATATTTCCATTGTTCATACTTGATACATAAATCATTTTGGAAGTAGGATCAAACGTTGCAGATTCAGGACCCTTTATGGATACAGTGTCTGACTCCCATAATTTCTCAAGTCTGCGCTGACTAAAAGTTGGCGTAAAGCAATAAAGAACAAGAATTGATAGCAATATTTTTCTCATGGTAATAATTTGATAAAAGAAAGGCGGATAAAGTTATACTATTTAATTGGGGCTTCTACATTTGAAAAATTCAATACTGTTTGAGGCAAACGCAATCCCTTAATTGTAATGCCATCTAGTTCCTGATTAAACTGTTTAAGCTCATCTGCTGAAAATTTGATATCAGTTGATGCAATATTTTCTTCAAGATGAGATATTTGAGTTGTTCCAGGAATGGTCACAATCCAAGGTTTTTGAGCTGCTAGCCAAGCAAGAGAAAGTTGAGCAGGAGTTGCCCCTTTTCTTTCACTCCATGTTTTGAGTAGCCGTACCAAAGCAAGGTTATTCGGCAAATTTTCAGGGGCAAATCTTTCTTCAATACCTCTTATATCACCTGTTGCAAATCTGGTATTTTCGTCAATTGCACCTGTTAAAAATCCAACGCCAAGTGGGCTCCAGCAAACAAACCCAATCCCAAGTTCTTCACAAAGTGGCAATACTTCTTTCTCAGCACCACGCCATAAAAGTGAGTACTCATTCTGAATTGCAGTAACCGGATGTATAGCATGTGCCCTTCTAACAGTTTGTAATCCTGGCTCTGAAAGGCCATAATGCAATACTTTTCCTTGTTTAATCAAATCTTGTATTACCCCAACTACATCTTCAATCGGGACTGACGGATCAACACGGTGCTGAAACAAAAGATCAATTCGATCTGTACGAAGGCGTTTCAACATCGCTTCAACAACAACTCTTATTTGTTCAGGTTTACTGTTATGTCCTGGTAATCTTTTACCAGTTACTTGATCGATATTCCAACCAAATTTGGTTTCAATAACAACCTTATCTCTAAATGGTGCAATTGCTTCACCTAAAATCCTTTCACATTCCCATGGTCCATAAGCTTCCGCAGTATCAAACAAAGTAACCCCACTTTCATATGCTTTTCTAATGATTTTAATCATTTCAGGTCTTGATGGGATTGTTGTCTGATAAGTTCGATGCATATTTTGCACTCCTAAACCTACAGTTGAAACTTCCAACTTGCCACCAAGCTTTCTTTTTGATGGTACTTTTTTATTTAAGTCACTCGATATATATGAATCACTATTTGCTAATACATTTGACGCCAACAAAGAAGAACCAGTAAGTGCTAATCCAGATTGTAATAGTTTACGCCTATTCATAATAATCTCTTTTATTTCTAAATCCTTTATTTAATTTTCACAGGTCTATTCAACTTTGAGAAAGTCAAGGACCCCATCTTCCAACTACCATTTTCTTTTACAAAAACTTCAGTAACCATAAAAGGATTTACTACCTCATTACCTCCAACTACAGCTACTAAATCAATTTCATTGAGCAAGATGGCAACATTACCAAAAAAGTTTACCGCCGCACCATAAACCTCGGCCTTTTTGTACCATATGCCACCTCCTTTTATAATATTTAGTTCTTGAGACTTTCCCCAACTACCTCCCATGTGAACGAAAACCGACTTCTCAGCAAATAAATCATTTAAGGCTTCAGTATTTTTTTCAGACATCCATGTCCATTTATTTTTTGAAAGATCAAGAATCTCTTTTTCTTCTTTTGTCGCATTTGCATCTACAATATTGGGTAACTTAGCTTGTGCATAGGTTAACTGCATGCACATCATTGAAGTAATAAATACGAAAATAACTTTACTCATAAAACTGATTTAAGGTTTGTTTAAATTATCGATTGACTGTTTTTTGTAATTGCTCTGGATAACGATTACCAAGAATACTTATCTTATTCAGGGCAGTATTTATCTCCTCTAGAATTGTAGTATCTAAAACTATATTAGTAGAATTGATATTTTCTTCCAAACGTTCCAATTTTGTAGTACCAGGTATTGGAACAATCCATGATTTTTGACTTAAAATCCATGCAAGGGAAATCTGACTAATAGAACTGCCAAGTTTGTCTGCAATTTTAGCTAAGAGATCAACTAGTTCTTGATTAGCTATCATACTCTCTTTTGAAAATCTTGGAAGCGTATTTCTAAAATCATTTGGATCAAAATTGGTATTGGCATTTATTTTTCCTGTTAGGAAACCACGTCCCAAGGGACTAAAAGGCACAAATCCAATTCCAAGTTCTTCTAAAGTAGGAATCAATTCATTTTCAGGCTCCCTCCACCACAGTGAATATTCGCTTTGCAAGGCAGCAACTGGTTGAATAGCATGAGCAGTTCGTATAGTTTTTGCCCCGGCTTCTGATAGTCCAAAATACCTGACTTTACCCTCTTTGATAAGCTCTCCTACAGTTCCAGCCACATCTTCAATTGGAACATTTGGATCTACACGATGTTGATAAAACAAATCAATTACATCTGTCCGTAAACGTTTTAAGGAAGATTCAGCAACTTTTCTAATTGTAGAAGGAGTGCTATCTAGTCCAGCAGCTGGAAGTCCATCTTTAAACCCAAACTTTGTAGCAATAACAATATTCTTTCGAAATGGAGCAAGCGCCTCCCCTAGTAATTCTTCATTTGTAAATGGTCCATATGCTTCAGCACTATCAAAAAAAGTTACTCCTTTCTCAACAGCTGTATGCAACAATTCAACTGCATCTTTCTTTTCCATTGCTTTTCCATAAGCAAAGTTTAAGCCCATACAACCTAGTCCAATAGCTGAAACTTCTAAACCGGAGTTCCCTAAAACTCTTTTTTCCATATATACCTTTCAATTGTTTGTCTTTAACAAAGTTCAAGTCTTTTTCTGTTGAATTGGTATACGTATTACTTATTTATCTACCATTATTACTGATTGTTACTCAAAATTGATTTTCAAATTCAGAATTGGGTAATTTTATACTGCTTAAGAAATTAACTATGGAATTCATAAGACGGTTTGAAACAGTCAACGACTACAATGTGTTCAACAAAAATGAAACACTCCATCCTTTGGTAAGTGTAGTAGACCTGTCCAAAGCTGATCCAAGAGAAGGCTCTAAAATGTTCTTTGGATTCTATGTGATTTTTTTAAAAGAAGTAGTCTGCGGGGATCTTACTTATGGTAGACATACATATGATTACCAAGAGGGTACTTTGGTATTTATGGCTCCTGGTCAAGTTGCAGGTGTAAATAGTAATGCAGAAAAGTACCAACCAAAGGGGTATGCGTTGGTATTCCATCCTGATCTGATTATTGGTTCGCCACTTGCTAAAAACATACAAGATTATTCATTCTTTGGATACCAGTTTCATGAATCACTTCATTTGTCAAAAAAGGAAAGAGAGATTATCCTTGATTGCTTAGATAAAATAAATTACGAACTTGAACAATCGATAGATAAGCACAGTATTAAATTAATAGTTTCTAACATTGAGTTGTTTTTAAATTATTGTATTCGTTTTTACGATCGACAATTCATTACAAGGCAAAATCCGCACAATAGCATTTTAGAAAGGTTTGAGACATTACTTAACGAATATTATAGATCTGAAAAACCTCAACAATTAGGCTTGCCTTCAGTTACCTATTTTGCATCAGAACTACATTTGTCAGCTAATTACTTTGGGGATTTGATCAAAAAAGAAACTGGAAAAACAGCTCAGGAATATATTCAAACAAAAATCATCGATATTGCAAAAAACCTAGTTTATACTCATTCAAAATCAGTATCTGAAATTGCATTTGAGTTAGGATTCAAATACCCCCAACATTTTACTCGTTTATTCAAACAAAAAGTTGGAATTACCCCTAACGAATACCGATCTCTAAATTAATTTGAAACATCACGTTTTAGCACCAAATCGAAATTGAAGAAAATCCCCTTCTAAAAAAAACGGAACTGGATGTTTCCAGTTCCGCGATACAGCAGTTTTTGACTCTTTTGCGAAGTCGTATTGTCTGCTTTAATCTTCCCGGCATCAGATTAGATCTGTACGCCGTATGATGTAAAACTACAATGTTGGGCATAGGCTTTACAAGGTGTTTCATCATGTATTTACATGACTATCGTCATTAGGGTCCTTCACCAGGTGGTGGCACTTCATAGGGTGGAGTTTCATAAGGTTCTTCTTCTGGTATAAGATCTGGATCTTCTTCTGGAACAAGTGGTTCTTCAGGATCACTAATTGGTACCTGCTCTGGAATGGTTAAAGGGGGTATTTCTGTTTCTTTCTTGGGCTTCTTTTGCATACTGAATTTGATTTCAGGCAATATAGATGGCAAGCAATTCAATAAAATTGATTGATCTCAGTAGGACAATTGATTGCAATGGGTAACCAGGTTGACAAAGTTCATAGTTATGCAAAAATCATATAGCTAGTTTGCAGTTCTAAATTCAAACATATGCCAATTATCAAGGTCATTGAAATCATGAGTAGCTCAAACAAGAGCTGGGAAGACGCTGCTCAACATGCCATATTGGAAGCAGCTAAAAGCTTACACAACATCAAGTCGCTTTACATAAAAGAACACAGTGTTGTTGTAGACCACAATAATATGATCAAGGAATATCGAATAACAGGCAGCCTTAGTTTTGAGGTAGAAACACCTGAAAAAAACTTATCCAAAAAGGCATAAAATTAAATTAGCTTTGTTGGGTTAATCTAACAAAGATGAATATTAAGAACAACATCCTTGAAACAATTGGGAATACACCACTGATTAAACTTAATAAAGTTGCACAGGGACTTCCCTGCCAAGTACTTGCAAAAGTCGACTACTTCAATCCTGGTAATTCTATAAAAGATAGAATGGCACTCAAGATGGTGGAAGTCGCTGAACAAGAAGGCAAACTCAAACCCGGTGGAACCATCATTGAATGTACTTCAGGAAATACCGGTATGGGTATTGCTTTGGCATCAATTGTAAAAGGTTATAAATGCATATTCACCACAACCGACAAACAATCAAAAGAGAAAATTGACATCCTCAAGGCAGTCGGTGCTGAAGTCATCGTTTGTCCTACCAACGTTGAACCAGAGGACCCAAGAAGTTACTATTCAGTTGCTAGAAGATTAGCCAAAGAAATCCCTAATTCTTTCCACTCAAATCAATATGACAACCTAGCCAATCGTTTGGCGCATTATGAAACAACCGGACCAGAACTTTGGGAGCAGACTGATGGAAAGATAACACACTTGGTTTGCACTGCAGGTACTGGAGGTACAGTTACCGGGACAGCCATGTACCTCAAAGAAAAAAATCCAAATATTCAAATTTGGGCTATTGATGTTTATGGTTCATTGCTCACAAAATATTTCAGAACAGGTGAAATAGATATGAATGAAGTCCATCCCTACATCTCAGAAGGTTTTGGAGAAGACTTTGTTCCTGAAAATTTTGACATGTCGGTAATCGATCATTTCGAACAAGTGACTGATAAAGACGGCGCTGTAATGGCCAGAAGAATTGCAAAAGAAGAAGGTCTTTTTTGTGGATATAGTGCAGGTAGCTGTTTTCAAGGATTGCTTCAATTGAAAAATAAATTGAAAAAAGACGATGTAGTTGTTTGTATTTTTCATGATCATGGAAGTAGGTATGTTGGAAAAATCTACAATGATCAGTGGATGATGGAAAGAGGTTTCTTGGAAGTCAAGACCTTTAAAGATATTGTATCAGCAAGAGCAAGTAAACAAAAATTAATCAGTGTTCGTCCAGATCAAACAGTTTCAGAAGCAGTCATGCTGATGAGAAAATATGAGATTGAACACATTCCAGTCATATTGGATAATGAAATTTTAGGATCAATCAGTGAAAACGGATTATTCCAGAAACTATTCACTGATCCTGAAATAAAACAAATGCATGTGCAACATGTACTTGAACTTGCTTATCCTATCGTCGACTTCAACACGCCAGTAGAAAAGATCAGCGCAATGATCAATAAAGACACTGGTGCTGTATTGGCTAAAGATGAATCAGGTGCATTACACATCGTTACCAAATACGATATACTGCATTCACTAGCTAAATAGTTATACCTATCGTAGATCTACGAGAAAATTGCTAGGATATTTCCGCATTTTAAAGTAAATACTGAACCCTGATAAAAGGGTTTTTTTGCTCTTGTATACCTTCTCTATCAAGGGTATTTTTGTATTGTTAATCGAACGAAAGCAGATTGATAAAACGAAAATCCTTTGAAAACCAAAATCCAACTCCTAAAAAACCTAATCCGTATCTATCCAATATCCTAACCAAAAAAACCAAAGATCCAAATCCAAAAAACCTAATCCGTATCTATCCATCATCCTAACCAAAAACCAAAAATCCAAAAGTCCGAAAGCCTGATCCAAATCCGAAAACCCAAGAATCCAAAAATTTTAACCACTAAAAGGCTTTAGACAAAAAACCCGGTGTTTTCACCGGGTTTTTCATTTGTTATAACACGCCTTTTGTAGAAGGCAATGCATCATTATTTAAGTCCTTTCTAACTGCCATACGGATGGCTTTGGCAAATGCTTTGAAAATAGCCTCAATTTTATGGTGCTCGTTTTCACCCTTACAGTAAATATTTAGATTTGATTTTGAAGCATCTGAAAATGACTTAAAAAAGTGGAAAAACATTTCAGTTGGCATGTCCCCTACTTTTTCTCTCTTAAACTCAGCATCCCAAACAATCCAATTTCTTCCACCAAAATCAATCAATACTTTGGCTTCTGCATCATCCATCGGCAA
>JBDLUR010000168.1:0-3796 GCA_039805205.1 Bacteroidota bacterium | reverse complement strand
ACCCAAACTGCCTCTTTGTCTATCTCGTAACCTAAATAATTAAGTTGCTTTTTGTTATTGTTGATTTCAATCGTTAGGTGTTGTTGCAGATAGGTGGAGATGAGTTGATTGATCTGAGGGTTGTTTTTACTAGATAAGTCGATTTTTTTTCCTGAATATATCCTGATGGTCTCTTCAAGATCATCAGGAAAAGTCTTGAGTGATAGACCCAGTTCCTTGTTTTTTGAACTGTATTCTATTTCAGTTACAGTCACGTAAAAGGGATGATGACCTGCACTGAGAAAGGAGATCAAGGTGAAAGTGAATAGTAATTTGATTATTTTCATCCTCCCAAAATTCAGATTTATTTAGCAGACACTACACGAAGATGCAAGATTTTATATTTTATTTCTTAATTGGTTGGAAACATATTCTGAGCTGGGATGCAACTGATCATATTTATTTTATTACTGCTTTAGCTATCATCTATTCTTTTAGGGATTGGAAAAAAGTATTGGTCTTGGTGACGGCCTTCACAATCGGGCACGCAATAACCTTGTATTTAAGTGCTTTAGATGTTTTTAGATTTTCAGTCGAATGGGTTGAATTTGCTATTCCTTGCACCATTGTTATAACTGCTGCATCAAACTTGTTGATAAAACAAGAGATGAAGACAAAAGGGATTTTACAATACTTGTTGGCATTGGGATTTGGATTGGTACATGGTATGGGCTATGCAAATTATATCCGCATGATGCTTTCTAGCAATCAAAATCTGGTATCGAGTTTGTTCAGCTTTAATGTAGGATTAGAAATGGGTCAACTACTTGTTGTTGTATTGGTGCTATGTTCGAAATGGGTATTGGGTAAATACAATTTAGTTAGTGCAAGGCACCTTACTATTGGGGTTTCTTTATTCATTTCAATAGTCTCCCTGATCCTTGCTGTTGAAAGATGCCAAGGGCTTGGTTTTTAGTAGTCGTTTAATTGATGCGTGTCCAAGCAAAATAACCATTGTTATTCTTCCAATAGATGTTGGTTTCCTTATTGAATAAGTTACCATGAAGGCCATCTGCTACTATGTCTAAATCGCCATCTTTGTCGTAATCAAAAAGTCGTAACCATTTTATCCAAGAGTCGGCTCCTGTCTCCTGATTTTTATCGATGTACTCTTTAGTTACTTCCAGAAAATTTTTACCTCTGTTCAAATATAGTTGTAGGCTATAACCTTGGTAACCATTGGTATTGTTGAGCGTGAGTATATCCATTTTACCGTCTTCGTCAAAATCCAGAAAAAGCATATCCAGTATTTCATGTTCTGGTTGGACTTTTATGGAAACAGCTTCTTTTTTATTGAAGGTACCGTTGTTAGAAGGGACTATTCGCAATCTGTTTTTTCCACCTAAGCATAAGTCTAGGTTACCATCACCTGTCATGTCAAAAAGCTCGACTGTAAAATAATTGTCGTCTGTAGTATTGCTAAAACCTTTGAAAATTTCATTCGTTAATTGAAAATTCAAATTCCCTTTGTTGGTATATGCTGCAGGATGGATAGGTACTAATTTACTGCCTCCAGAAAATGCTACAAGATCAGGTAATCCATCTTTGTTGATATCTCCAGCTGCGCCACCTTGAAAGTAGCCAATATCTTTGTTCAGGTAGTGATATGTCTTTGTGGTTGTTTTAAAAATGCCTATCGAGTCACCAGGGAAGGGTTGACTGTCATATCCTGTTGAGAATAATAGAATTTCTCTTATTCCGTCTTGATCAAGGTCTATTAGTCCAGTTTTTCTTACTTCATGAAGTCCATATTGAACCTGGTGATTGGTGCTATCCTTTTCATATTCTGAAAACAGATGGAGCCCCTTTTGATTGGTAGGCCAGGGACTTTTAAAATAAAATGCCCACAAATCTTTGTAGCCATCCCCATTCAGATCAGTATAGAGGTAGGTTCCTTTGCTGAACCAATAATAGGTCTTCAGCTCTCCCCAATTGTGTGCATTTGATCTGTTATAAGGTAGTTTTTCTAGATCTGGTGTGATCTCAAAGCCAATGTAATATGATTTTTCGGGATTAAATAGGCTTGAAAACGAAGTCGTAGTCTGGTACCAGGTTGTAGACTTGTTGATTGATGAATACCCATCTAGGGTAGAGACTCCATAGACCTGTGTGCCTTCTGGCTTGGGTGTTCTGGTGAAATTTTCCGTGAATTCAGGTTCGTTTTTTTTACAGCTTAGAAGCAGTAAAAGAGGGATTAATAAATTATATTGCAAGGAAGAAAAACTGAAGGATAAGGGGTGTGGATTTCTTTTCATGTTATTGTTAGTTTTCATTCATTCAACCTACATGAAATTTTATCCCTGAACGATGATATCATCCCCAACTACTTCTTTTGGTAATTTCTTTTTTTGTTTGTTTATCATATCGTAAAAAGTAAATCTCTAATGATGAGAAAAAGTTATTTATTACTGGTACTAATGTTGTTGGCCGGACTAGGATCAATTGCTCAGCCCTTGCGTAATCCAGGTTCAAATCATGGTAACCGTTTTGAGCAGTTAGATTATTTGATGCAAGATCCCAATGAGTACAGGACTGCCAGTGGTGCTCCCGGTCCCAAGTATTGGCAACAGCGTGCTGATTACGACATCAATGTTGAAATCAACGAAGAACAAAATTTGCTTACCGGTTCTGAGACGGTAACTTATTTCAATAACTCGCCTGATATACTTACTTATATCTGGTTACAGATTGATGAGAATTTTCATCATCCTAATAGCGATAACAATTACGATAAGCCTTCAACAATGGGCAATCGTTTAACACATCAGCAATTGTTGCAGATGAATCCCAAGGAGTATCTTAAAGATTATGGTGTCAATGTAACTTCATTAACAGATGCAGCTGGAAGACCATTGAAGTATACAGTTAATCAAACCATGATGAGGGTGGAACTTCCTATTCCGCTAAAACCCGGACAAAAATTCATTTTCAAAGCAAGCTGGAATTACAGAATTCCTGATAAACTTACTCGTTATGGTAGAGGTGGTTATGAGTATTTTGCTGACGATGATAATAATCTTTATTCCATTGCACAATGGTTTCCTCGTTTAGCTGTTTATAGTGATTTTCAAGGATGGCAGAATCTTCAATTTACGGGTGGTGCAGAGTTTGCACTCACATTCGGAAATTACAAAGTGAATATAACTGTTCCAGAAGACCATATTGTAGCTTCAACAGGCGAATGCAAGAATCTTGCTGCAGTATTAACGCCAACTCAATTGGCACGTTGGCAGCAAGCACAAACTTCAAATGAACCTATTGAAATTGTTACATTAGCAGAAGCCAACGAGAATGCAAAAGAAAAGTCTAAGGGTAAGAAGACATGGGTATATGAGGCTCAGAATGTACGCGATTTTGCTTTCAATACTTCAAGAAGACTAGTATGGGATGCTATGGCAGTTGATGTAGAAGGAAAGAAAGTGATGTGCATGAGTTATTATGGAAAAGAAGCATACCCTATTTACAGGAAGTATTCTACAAAGGCTACTGCCCATACCATTAAAGTATACTCAAAGTTCACTATTCCATATCCATATCCAGTTGCTATTTCTGTAGAGGCAGCAATTGGTATGGAGTATCCTATGCTAGCCATGAATTTTGGTCGTGCTGAAAAAGATGGCACTTACAGTGAAGCGGTGAAATATGGTGCAATTGGTGTTATCATTCATGAAGTTGGACATAATTTCTTCCCAATGATCATCAACTCAGATGAGCGTCAATACTGGTGGATGGATGAAGGTTTGAATACATTTGTTCA